>NZ_CP159332.1:3007032-3307736 GCF_045057105.1 Maribacter sp. LLG6340-A2
GCTCTTCTTTCCGTTGGTCTTTTGTGAAAATAGAAATATTGAAGTGCTCAAAGAGGTTTTTGAGAAGGAACTTTCCATGGGCAAAGAGCGCAAGCAAAGGCAATTGCTTCGAAATTTAATCAATGGTGAGGATGCCGATTTTGATGATGGGAAAGCGGAAATAGGTTCAGAGACCTTTGATAATGTGGAGGTCAAATTCATAACCCATCAAGGAGGATGCGGTGGTATTAGACAAGATTCCCAAACTCTGGCGAAACTTTTGGCAGGGTATGTAAAAAACCCAAATGTTGCCGGTGCAACCGTGTTGAGCCTTGGGTGTCAAAATTTACAAATCGATTTATTGAAGAATGCCCTGAATACTATTGATCCCAATTTAGAGAAGCCTGTTCTTATTTACGAGCAGCAGCAAATGGGTACGGTAGATGAAATGTTGAATACGATTATTAAAGATTCTTTTGAGGGTATAAAAGCTGCAAATTCCATTCCGCGTAAACCGGCCTCTATTTCAAAACTGAAAATGGGATTGGAATGTGGCGGTTCTGATGGCTTTTCCGGTATATCTGCCAATCCAGCTTTAGGATATGCATCAGATATTCTTGCCGCTGTAGGTGGCTCACCCATTCTTTCAGAATTTCCTGAACTTTGTGGGGTTGAACAAGAGTTGGTCAATAGATGTGTAAGCGATGATGATGCAGAACGTTTTATGAAACTTATGAAAGCTTATGAAGCTTCTGCCGAAGCAGCAGGGTCTGGTTTTGATATGAACCCTTCGCCAGGAAACATAAAGGACGGATTAATAACGGATGCCATGAAATCTGCCGGTGCTGCCAAAAAAGGCGGAACATCGCCTATTGTTGCCATTTTAGATTATGGGGAGTACGTAAAGAAACCAGGTTTAAACCTACTTTGTACCCCGGGCAATGATGTGGAAAGTACTACCGGTATGGTTGGTTCTGGCGCTAATATTGTTGTATTTACAACAGGTTTGGGTACGCCAACAGGAAACCCTATTGCACCGGTCCTTAAAGTTTCTTCCAATACTATTTTGGCTGAGCGTATGCCAGATATCATAGATATAGACACGGGCGGTGTTATCCGCGGTGAGAAATCTATAGAGGAAATGGGAGAGGAAATCTTGGAATATGTTATTCAGGTGGCAAGTGGCACCATAATGGCAAAGGCCGACCAATTGGGGCAGGATGATTTTATACCATGGAAAAGAGGGGTCTCTCTTTAAATTTAACCTGTTTGTTTAATCTTTTTTACTAGAAGATTTTCTAATGATCAATTTTATAGGAAGTACCACTTTTTTATGAATTTTGATAGATTGGTCATTTTCCATTTGTTCCAAAAATACTTTGGCCGCCATTCTACCCATTTCCACAGGCGATTGATCTACGGAACTTATAGAAGGGTTCATGTATTGCGTAAAAGGTTCGTTACTAAAACCTACTACACAAAATTCTTCGGGTATTTTAATGGACAGATCCTGAAGATATTTTACAGCACCCAGCAAGCCATTATCCGTAGACGAGAAAATGGCATCCGGTGGTTCGGGAAGATTCATTAAAATCTTTGCTGCTTCCATTCCTGCTTCAATATCGCTTTTTAATGGAATAACATACATAGGGTTAAACTCTAAGCCATTGTCCAATAGTGCGTTTTTATATCCTTGTAAACGGTTTTTATATAATTCAAGTCCGTTGTTTACATAAAAATGAGCAATTTTTTTACATCCTTGGTCAATGAGATGTTGGGTAGCATCATAACCTCCTTGGTAATCATCTATAGTTACGGAACTGATATCTGGCAAATCATTGGGCTTTCTATCAAAAAATATAAAAGGAGTGGTTTTTTTGAGAACTGGGGTCAACTTTTCTTTTTCCTCAATGGTAAACGATGTTGAAAGTAATATGCCATCAACCTGTGCATTGATAAGGTTTTGGATAATTTTTAATTCCCGGTCCTTATCTTCATGTGTTTGTGCTATAATCACATGATACCCTTTAGGGTAGAGCTCATCTTCAATACCCCTAATGACGGATGAAAAGAAATTACGATTAATATAAGGGACCACAACACCAACATTATTGCTCTTGCCACTTTTTAGCGCCAATGCAAGCCTGTTTTGCTTATAGTTCATTTTGGCAGCCGTAGCAAGTACTAGCTGACGGGTGTTCTTACTAATTCTAGGGTTGTCATTTAAAGCTCTTGAAACTGTTGCGGCAGTAATATTCAGTTTTTTGGCAATATCGTAAATGGTGGTTTTTTTGGTCATTTTAATTTGGCTGCTTGTATCATCCAATTATTTAATTAAATAAAGTAGGTCATAATATTACCAATTACTAATGGGTAAAAATATTAATTATGATAATTATAAATGTTAATTAAGTAGATAATCATATTAAAAACTATATTTCCAATTCATTTTTATGGTTACTTATCTCATATTTTAGGGTTTAAATATAAGTTAATCTTAATAGTGGGCATTTATTCTTTTAACCAAGACCATCTTTTGGCCCAGTCTTCCAAAAACATTTTTCTGTGTTTTGAAATGGTTTTGGCACCTTGTTGCTCTCTAATAAAGTAGGTAGAATCTTCAATGTCACTATACCAGTTAGATCCTAGTTTATAATCACTTTGTTTAAATTTCCCTGGCCACGGTATGGTACTTACGTACGCTCCTTTTTGTCCATTAAAATCATTACTATCACTATTCAATACATATTTGCCAATCTCCGGTTTTTTAGGGGCATAGCGTACCGCATATGTTCCATTATCAATATAATAGCCAGGCCATGTTTGGTTGTTAATGGTAAATAAAAATGCAGTGGAATCTTTTGATATCATGGAAGGGGGACCCTTAAAACGATATTCTAGAACCTCATATGCCGATACTGTATCGTTAATTGTGCTATGATTCTCAAAAACGGTTCGTGAACTATGTTGAATGGGGATGAACCTACCGCCCCAACTCTCGCTGGTAGGGTCATTGGGTTCACCGCTCATTACATAGGCTAGTGAAGGGGTATCGCCCATTTTTATATCGCCGTTGTAAAAATTTTTAAAGGCATTGCCCATTGCACCGTTACCTTTGATATAGTTATCGTAAAAGGCATTACTTTTTAAATCTGCAGGTGAATCATTGTCCATAAACCACCCTCTATAGGTAGCATTTGCTTCGATCATCCAAAGGTCAGGATGGTGTTCTGCAATATATGAATACGCATTTACACTCCATTTTTTATTGGGTCCTCCAATCCAATACACCTTAATGTTTTCCTTAATTTCAGGGGCATCGTGTAAAGCTTGGGCCAGATCTTCAAGCCCTCCCCATACTAGGACCCATAGAGGTCGGTCGTCTTTTTTTTTTGCACATTTTATTATCCAGTTAGAACCCTTGGTGGGTAAAGAAAAACCTTTATAGGGCGCCGCATTGATTGCTCCTTGTTTACAAACAGATTTTAATGTGTTGGGCAAAGGAAACAATGCTGATTTCTTTTTTAAAAGTGGATAATCTTGTGCGTAAATATCAATAATTTTTATAAAATCATCTTTTCTTCCCGGTCCATAGGGTGATGATACCAGCCCTTCAATATCAAACAAATCGGCATACATGAATAAATGAATAGCAGACTGATAATCATCTGGGTCCGTACCACCAATATCGGAACTTATTAAAACACGTTTCTTATCAACGTTTTCTTCGACTTTTTTGCAGGAAAATAAAGTGTGAAGTAATGAGAAGGTAATTAGAACTAATAATGTCTGCTGTTTCATACTTATTTTAGGCGCCTATCTTTTTACAAGTGTTTATTTTACAATTCATAATTATTATGTTATCGATTACAAAAATGGTGAATAAGGTACTATTTAAGCTTTACTTCAATGATACTACCATAGTTAAATAATGTAATTAATGATTTAAAGGGTGCAATAATTGTTATTTGATAATATTTTACAGGTATTTTTGTTAAAAGTAAATTTTTTAATTTAAATATTTTGTTAAAGTATAAATAATTACCTACTATTGTGTAATCGATTACATATTGTTGCACATATTTTTTTTAATTCATTATACCAAACTCAATTGAAAAAACAACTAAAACTTCTGATTGCGGCACTGTGCTCTATAGCTTTCTTTCAGTCATGTGCTGAGAAAGAAAAAAAAATCTCTGACCCATGGGTGGGTATGGCAGAAATTTTAGATAATGTACAACCTCCAACATTTAAGGGTCAAATATTCAATATAATGGATTTTGGTGCCATTCCCGATTCTACCACTTTAAATACGACTGCCTTTCAAAAAGCAATAGCGGAATGTTCCAGTAGTGGGGGAGGTAAAGTTGTGGTCCCAAAAGGTAAATTTTTAACAGGTCCCATTCATTTAGATGATAATGTAAATCTTCATTTAGAAGATGAAGCGGAGATTTTATTTAGTACAGATTTAAATGATTACCCCATAGTTCATACTTCCTATGAAGGTACAGAGCTTATGAATTACTCTCCTTTAATCTATGCAAAAAATAAAAAGAATATTGCCATTACCGGTAACGGAATTTTAAATGGCCAGGCAAGCAATGAGTTTTGGTGGCCTTGGTGCGGAAATTCTAAATATGGATGGGAAGAAGGTGGACCAAAACAACATACTTCATTGGTGAAACTTAAAGAGGGGATGTCAGAAAAAGGGGTTCCTGTAGAAGAAAGAATTTTTGGGAATGGGGAGTTTTTAAGACCGACATTCATAGAACCTTTTGAGTGCGAGAATGTGTTAATTAAAGATATAACTATAATAAATGCTCCATTTTGGGTTATTCATCCCCTAAAATCAGTGAACGTTACGGTAGATCATGTTACGGTGAATAGTCATGGTCCTAATAATGATGGTTGTGATCCTGAGTACTCCAAAAATGTTGTAATTAAAAATTCTACGTTCAATACCGGTGATGATTGTATTGCAATTAAATCCGGAAGAAATGAAGATGGTAGAAGAGTTGGCATTAAAAGTGAAAATATAGTAGTCCAGAATTGTAAAATGATAGATGGCCATGGTGGTGTGGTCATAGGTAGTGAAATATCTGCAGGTGTAACCAATGTCTTTGTTGAAAACTGCACTATGGATAGTCCTAATTTAGACCGGGCGATCCGTATTAAAACGAATACAAAAAGAGGGGGCACGGTAGGAAATGTATATGTAAGGAATTTAAAAGTAGGCCAGGTTAAGGAGGCTGTGTTAAAAATCAACCTTTTTTATGGGATTTATGGAACTCAGGAAGGCGATTTTATGCCAGAGGTACGCAATATAAACCTAGAAAATGTACAAGTGGAAAATGGCGGTCAGTTTGGCATTTTGGCCAAAGGTTATGCGCAGTTGCCCATTGAGAATATCACATTTAAAGATGTAAACATAAAAAGAGTAGACTCTTTATATGCCTTGGAAAATGTTAAGAATTTAAACTTTATAAATACATATATCAATGGAAAAAAAATGAACTCAATTACAAATTAACTTAATCATTCACTCACTCACTTAATTACTATTATGAAACAACAAATTGCAAAAGTAAAAACCAATTTTTGGTTTTTTACGGGGGTTATGCTATTTACCCTTTTTATGGGTAATTACGCATTCTCCCAACAAGGAACAACAATTAGCGGTCTGGTAACAGACGCTGAAACAATGGAACCTTTACCAGGGGTAAATGTGGTAGAAAAAGGGACCACAAATGGAACCGTTACCGATTTTGATGGAAATTATAGCATTACCTTAACTACAGATAATGCTGTATTAATGGTAAGTTATATTGGCTTTGCCGCAAAAGAGGTTCCTGTAGATAACCGCACGCAACTTAATGTAACTTTATCTGAAGATGCTGAGGCATTGGAGGAAGTTGTTGTAGTTGGTTACGGATCTGTAAAAAAAGCTGATCTCACCGGATCGGTTACAAGTGTATCTACAGAACAGATTACACAAAGAAATGTCAACAACCCTTTAGAAGGTATTCAAGGTAATCTACCTGGGGTAGTAATTACCAATAGTACGGGCCGTGTTGGAGATGGCTTTGATATTAATATTAGAGGAAATAACTCTTTTAGTGGAGATGCACAGCCTTTATTTGTTGTAGATGGTGTGCCAACAGATGGTATTGACTTTCTTAACCCGCAGGATATTGAGCGTATAGATGTTCTAAAAGATGCCTCTTCAGCGGCTATTTATGGTTCTAGGGGTGCAAACGGTGTGGTAATCGTTACTACAAAAGGCGGTGCAACGGCAAAAGGCGGTGTGTCGGTTTCTTTTGAAAGCTCTTATGGTATTGTACGCAGAGCTAGGTTCCCGGATTTTATGAACGGACAAGAATGGTGGGCATATCATCAAACTGCTTACTTAAACCAAAATGATCCGTTAGGGGATACTCCAGAAAATAACTTTGCCTTGGCAAGCAACAATAGCCCAGAATTGGTTAAGCGTGCCAATGCCGGTTTTAATTTTGATTGGGCAGATGCAGTTTACCGTGATGGTAGTATACAGAATAATTATGTTTCGGTTAATGGCAGGGCAAACAATGGTATGGCCTATAATTTAGCCATAGGATTGCAATCGGACGAAGGTCTTTTGCAGAATGAAGCTTTGGACAAGTATACGTTTAAAGCGGGTGCCACGCATAATATCGGTGATAAGTTTTCTGTGGGTGCCAATTTAACTTTATCGCATGAAGTAAATGATCTGGGTAGTGAGCAGGCCGCTAGGGATGCCGTAAGGTTAAGTCCCTTAGCTTCCCCATGGGCTATAGATGCAGATGGTAATCAATTGGTAGGGGAGCTGTTTTTTCAGCCAGGAAAACTTACCTACCCTAATGGTGATTGGGCATTTAACAAAACCAGTACCTTAAACCCTTTGGTTGAAATTGCCAACTCCAAACAACAGGTAAGAAGGTGGAGAACCTTGGCTAATTTGTTTGCGGAATATAAGGCCTTAGATTGGTTGTCCTTTAAAACTACATTCTCTGCAGGTTTATTGAATAGACGCATTGGCGAGGCGTATGGAGCGGAATCCTATGTGGGTCAATCTAATGGCGGTACCAACACGGCAAGCTTGGACAAGCTGGAGAACTTTAATTATACCTGGGATAATCAATTCAACATTAATAAGACTTTTAATGAGGATCATGTATTTGGCTTCTTAGGGTTACAGAGTTTCTATAGCAATAGAACAGAAGAATCCTATGCTTTCTCTAGCGGACAGCCATTTGAAACATTATGGTATAATTTAGGGTCCGGACCACAGAATACCTTTAATTTAAGCTCGGGCTTTAGAAAAAATACATTAATGTCCTATGCGGGCCGTTTAAACTACGCATTCAAGAATAAATATTTATTAACGGCTTCTATTAGATGGGATGGATCTTCTGTACTATCGGAAGGTAATAAATGGCAAAATTTCCCGTCGGTGGCTTTGGCTTGGAAACTTACCGAAGAAGATTTTTTTAACGATGAAAGCTTCATTAACAACTTAAAGCTTAGGGCAAGTATTGGGTATACCGGTAATGATAACGTTAGCCCATATTCTACCTTAAATTCTGTGGATAGTCAAACATATTATGATTTTAACGGAAATGCGGCAAACGGATTTGTAGCCGATGAATTGGCCAATAGGTTCTTAACATGGGAACGAACTCGAGAATTAAATTTTGGACTTGATTTTGGTTTCTTCAGAAATAGAATTTTTGGTAGTGTAGATGTTTATGATAGACTGTCCGATGGTTTAATTGTTGAACAAGATTTACCTATTGAAACCGGGGCGGGTAGTATCAATAACAATGTTGGTTCTTTAAGCAATAAAGGTGTAGAGGTTTCATTGGTTACGAGAAACATACAAACTGAAAAAGTAACATGGGAAACCAATTTTACCTTTAGTAAAAACACCAACGCCTTGGAATCTGTTTATGGGCAAAGTGAGCAAGATGATCCAGGAAATGGTTTTTTCATTGGTGAAGCATTAAGACCTCACTATAACTATGTGTTTGATGGTGTCTGGCAGGCAAGTGAAGCTGCAGAAGCGGCTTCCTATGGCATGAAAGAAGGTGAGGCCAGACCAAAGGATATTAATAATGATGGTGTTTTTGACCCGGATGATGATAGGGTTGTTCTTGGAAGTACGCAACCAGATTGGATCGGGGGTATAACCTCTAATCTAACGGTGGGTAATTTTGATTTTACCGTCTCTGCTATAGCGCTTCAAGGTGTTTTGGTCAGAAGTGATTTTCTTAATGATAGTTTTGGTGATCCTAATGATAGGGGGCGTAATCACTTGGATTGGGACAGTTATTATGTTCCTGAAAATGGTGCCGGACTTCCAGTTCAGGTATCAAATGAAATTCCTAGACCACGTGGTCAAGGTCAGTTTTGGGGAACGGATTTCGGATTTTATAGAGATGCCTCTTTCGTAAAGATCAAGAATATCTCGTTAGGATATTCCTTTGGACAAAAGGTCCTTAATGACCTAAATATTAAAGGGTTTAGAATTTATGCCAACGTCTTAAATCCGTTTGTCTTTGCAAACAAGGATTTTGAAGGATGGGATCCGGAATGGGCAGATGCCGATCAAAATGTAGCTAGACCTAGCTCCATTACATATCAATTAGGTTTAAGTTTAAAGCTTTAAAAAAAGAGACATGAAAAAAATATATATTTTAGGAATCTTATTAGCTGCATTTGCTTCTTGCAGCGACTTTATAGAGGAGGAAAACCTATCTGGGGAATCCGCAGACTCTTTCTACATTACACCAGATGGTTTTAATTCCTTGGTAAATGCTAATTATGAAAAGCTAAGGGATATTTATGGTGATTCTCCTTTCTTATTTGAAGGGGGTACGGATTTAATCTCAAAAGGTAGGGGACAAGGTCCTTTGGGTTTAACGGAATATCGTGACCTAAATTCTACCTCTGATGGTGTTGATCATTTATACAATGAATGTTACGCAGCTATTCAATTGGCCAATAGAGCCATATATTATTCGGAAATTACGGAACAAACTGCGCAACTTCCTACATTGGTCAGTGAGGTTAAGTTCTTACGGGCGCTTTCTTATTTTCTATTGGTACAAACGTACGGGGGTGTCGCAATTACGGATTATATAGATAGTCCAATCTTGGAATTTGACAGAAATACGGCAGAAGAAGTTTATGCGCAGATTATTTCAGATTTGGAAGATGCTATTGCAGGTGCCGGAACTGGTGCATACGTTGGCAGGGTAAATAAAAGGGCGGCAAAAAATTTATTGGCCAAGGTTTATTTAACAAGAGGCTATGAGTCTTTTGGCTCACAAAATGATTTTTCCACGGCTGCTACATTGGCAGATGAGGTAATAGGTGGACAAGCACTTAATTTACCATTTAGTGAGGTGTTTAGACCAGGGAACGATTTAAATGAAGAGGTTATTTTTTCAGTTCAGTTTGATGCTGCTTCCATAAGTGCAGATCCTGACGGATTAGGAAGTAGACAATACGCTTATTTTGGTTCTTATTTAGGAGGTTCGGAAGTGCAAGGGCAAGCTCCCGCTCGTGACTATTCATCGTCCCCTACAGATTTTGCAATTAGTCTGTTTACGGAAGATGACTCCAGATGGGAGGGTACTTTTATGACAGAGATATTCTACATAGATACTGAAGATTATACAGGTCCTTCATACTTTACCTATTACAGGGTTCCAGAAGAAGAGCACAGTACCTTAGCTGTAAATGAGTTTTACGAACCACAATGGTTTACTCCGGCAGATAAGGAAAACTATTTGGCTACCACAATTCTAGCTCCTAGTTTTAAATATCATAACTATGGTGAATATTCATCTGAATGGACAGATACGGTTTCCTTGGATTATGAGGTTATCTGTGTAAAGAAATTTGATGACCCGTCCCCTACAACGGCATTTGGTGGCCGATCTAGTACAAGAGATATCATTTTATCAAGATTGGCAGAGACTTATCTAGTAGCGGCAGAGGCCTACCTGCAAGCAGGGCAACCTGGTACCGGTTTAACAAGACTTAATGCGGTAAGGGCAAGAGCTGGGGTAGAGGATGCTACAATTGGTGAATTTGATATCGATTATATTTTGGACGAACGTGCTCGTGAACTATTAGGTGAATATCACAGATGGTTTGACTTAAAGAGAACTGGAAAATTGGTTGAAAGAACTTCGTTGTATAACAATCAGGTAAATGAAAGTGATTTTGCTGGTGCTGGTGCACAGAAAATTTTAAGACCAATTCCACAGCAGGCGTTAGACTTAAATCAAAATAATGATTTTCCACAAAACCCTGCATATAATTAAAGCAATGCCGGTGAAATTTAAAGTTTGAAAATAGTTTGTTGAGTTAGTTGTTTGGGATTTGGTGATTTGTTAATCACCAAATCCTTTTATTGCTTATTTTAAAACAATGTTGCTTACATTTAAATATATAAACAGTTTATCTATGAATACTATTGGGAAAATACATTTAGTCCTGCTAATTGCACTTATTAGTTTTACAGCTTGTAAGGATAAAACAAATACATCTAATTCTGGACAAGAGGTTGGTATTGAGAAAAAAGAAGAGGTTTCAAAGACCTATGCTGAAATTTCTATCAAGGAAGGTGGGGAATGGCAAGGCAGAAAATATGTTGGTGAGAATTTTACCTTCAAAAATGTAGAGTTTTTAAGGGCTCCGGATAGTTTAACAGATCATTCATATTATGTACGCTATGAAGGACCAGGTTGGGAAAGTAATAAAGTAGGTTATCGCCTTTACCTAGATTGGAGAAATGCCATTGATATTTTTGGTAAAAAAGTAGATACCATGGTTTTATCACAGGTAGGTGTAGATAATTATGATTCCTATCATGAGGAAAACCCTTGGGGTATGGATATCTTAAAAGCTGGAAGCTCATTGGGAATAGGTTCCTACGGCCGTTTTGACGGTAGTAACGTTACTCATTTTCAAGAGGTAGACTCTACAACCGCACAAATACACAACGAAACTAATGAATCTGGAGTTACCGTTAATTATTATGGGTGGGAAGCTTCAAACCAAAAAATTGATTTGCGTGCACAATTGATGATTGCCGCGGATTCTCGTTTAACAAAAGCTAGTTTAACCCCATCTAAAGCAGGCGAAGGCTTATGTACCGGTATTGTAAAGTTTGATGGTATTGACCTAATCCAAAAAGAAGGTGAAAATGGATGGGCTTATATTGCAACCTACGGGGAGCAGACCTTAGTACCGGATAACCTAGGAATGGTTATTTTTTATAAAGTAGATGAAGTGGAAACCGTTACCAATGCGGAGTTTGACCATTTATTGGTCTTTAAACCAACTACAGATACAATCACCTATTACTTTGGTGGCGCATGGGAACAGGAAAAAAACGGAATTACCACTAAAGATGCATTTGTAGCGTATTTAGATAGCACTTTGGCCACTTTAAAGTAAAAGCATAATGGGTATTAAATCCTTTTTTAAACTTTTTATTTTTTTGCTATGTGTAACCATTGTAAGTTGTAAGACAGAGAATAAAACACATGGTGAAAAAAATGAAAATGTCCATTTAAAAATGGCAATTTCAGATACCCTTCCTTGGTCAGAAAGATTGGCCCTATCAATTATGAAAAGACATCCAGAGGCTTGGCAAGCGGAAGATGAAATTAAAAAAGAATGGGACTATAAAACGGGTCTTTTATTGACCGCCTTCGGAAATTTATACGCGCACACCAATCAGAAGGTCTATTACGACTATATTAAAACCTTTGCAGATACTTTAATTGATGCCTCAGGAAATATCCGGGATTATAAAATTGAATATTACAATTTGGATTTAATCAATTCTGGAAAAATCCTTTTTGGTTTATATAAGTCAACAAAAGATGACCGCTATCTTACAGCGCTAAAAACTTTAAGGAGTCAATTGAAAACACATCCGCGTACTCCCTCTGGCGGATTTTGGCATAAGAAAATATATCCTAACCAAATGTGGTTAGACGGCTTGTACATGGGTGCACCTTTCTATGCACAATATAATACCTCCTTTGAAAAAGGGGATAAATTGGATGATATCGCCTTTCAATTTAAGTTAATTTGGGATCATACCTATGATGACAAAACCGGTCTACTTTACCATGCTTGGGATGAAAGCAAACAAATGGATTGGGCCGATAAAACTACGGGTAAATCACCTAATTTTTGGTCAAGGTCCATGGGTTGGTATATGATGGCTTTGGTAGACGTACTTGACTATTTTCCTCAAGACCATCCTAAACGAGACATGCTTATTTCACATCTAAATCAATTATCTAAGACATTGACTAAATATCAAGATGAAACCGGACTTTGGTACCAAGTAACAAATATGCCAGAGCGGGATGGGAATTATTTAGAAGCGTCAGGTAGCGGAATGTTTATTTATGCTTTTGCCAAAGGTGTGGATAAGGAATATTTACCTGCAGAATATAATGCTGCTGCTGAGAAGGGTTTTAAAGGAATGGTAGACCATCTGGTAGAAGTAGATAAAGACGGCGAGGTACATATTACACAAATTTGTAAGAGTGCAGGTTTAGGGGGCAATCCCTATAGAGATGGTTCTTTTGAATATTATATCAATGAACCAATAGTTACGGATAACTTGCATGGTACAGGACCATTTATTTTAGCTGCGTTAGCATTAAATCAATAAAAAATTATACTAATATAAACCATGAAAAATAATCTAAATCACCTAAAAAGCATAGGCTTGTTGTTTATTGCCGTGCTCTTTTTTAATTGTAAATCAGAGAAGAAAGAAGCAAAATCTACCGGGGAAACTGCAGAAGAACTTGTAGTTTCTAAAGATGCAAAATGGTCTGAACGTATGGCACTTTCAGAAATACATCGATTTCCGGACCCAACGTTATTGGATTTCCAAACAGAGTCTAGATGGAGTTATACAAACGGACTAGTTTTACAGGCTATTGAACGGGTCTATGAGCAAACAGGAGACCAAAAACTGTATGATTATGTCTATGATTATGCAAATAGAATGATAAAAGATGACGGTACCATTGTTACCTATAAACTTTCAAACTATAATTTGGATATGATCAAATCCGGTGATGCTATTTTTTGGTTGCAGGAGAAAAATCCGGAACCAAGATTTAAAATGGCCATGGATACCTTGCATAAACAATTGGAAGGTCAGCCTACAACATCAGAAGGAGGGTATTGGCATAAAAAAAGATACCCTTATCAAATGTGGTTAGATGGCTTGTTCATGGCAGAGCCCTTTCATGCAAAATATGCATTAAAGTATTTAAAAGATGATGAGGTCAATAAAGTTTTGGACCATATTGTACTACAGTTCGACCTTATTGAAAAGCATAGTCGTGACCCAGAAACAGGCTTGTATTACCATGGGTGGGATGAAAGCAGGGAACAACGTTGGGCCGATAAGGAAACAGGTTTGTCCCAACATTTTTGGTCCCGGGGTATGGGCTGGTACGGCATGGCTATGGTAGATATATTGGATGTACTTCCAGAAAATCATCCCGGTCGTGAACGCATTATCCAATATTTAAAACAGTATGCAGAAGCTATCGTTCAATATCAAGATGAGGGCGGTACGTGGTGGCAAGTACTGAACCTACCGGATAGGGAAGGAAATTATCTGGAAGCAACAGGTTCTAGTATGTTTACCTATGTTTTGGCTAAGGGGGCCAATAAGGGGTATTTATCTAAAGATTACCTAGAGCATGCAAAGAAAGGTTTTAATGGCATAATTGAACAATTTGTTACCATTGAGGACAACGGGGTCATCAATTTAAACAAATGTTGTGGGGTAGCCGGGTTAGGAGGAAATCCATATCGCGATGGGTCATTTGATTATTATGTAAATGAGATTATTAGGTCTAACGATCCAAAAGGAACGGGACCTTTTATGTTTGCAGCATTGGAGTTGAACAGGTAATATTTGTATATAAAAAGATATTGAAGAGATTAAATTGTTAATGTTTAATTATCTTAAAGTTAATTAGTTACCATATAATTTGCGGTAAATTATCAGTGCAGTTTTTTATACACCCTTGCTATCTAAAACAATAATGGGAAAAGAATCTATAGTACGTTTAATTAGGATAAACCAAAACCAATAATGAAACCAATAAATGTAGCACTTTGTTCATTTGGTATGAGCGGTTATGTTTTTCATGCCCCTTTTGCCGCTAAAAACCCAAACCTAAATTTATATGCCGTTTGGGAACGCACTAAAAATGAAGCAGAAAAAAAATACCCGGATATAATTACGTTTAGGAAGCTAGACGATTTATTGGCAGATGAAAAGATAGAATTGGTCATTGTAAATACACCAAGCGTAACTCATTACGAATACGCAAAAAAAGCGCTGCAGGCAAATAAGCATGTAATTGTAGAAAAGCCATTTGTGGCAAGTACAGAAGAGGCTACGGAATTAATCGCTTTAGCTAAAAAAAATAAGCTAAAGTTATCTGTTTTTCATAATAGAAGGTATGATAGCGATTTTAAGACCGTACAAAAGGTATTGGAGAATAATTCCCTTGGTCAACTGGTAGAGGCACATATTCATTATGACCGCTACCACCCTGGCTTGAGTCCAAAGGCACATAAAGAAGTGGATACGGCTGCCGTTGGCGGACTTTATGATTTGGGTTCGCATTTAATTGATCAAGCCTTACATTTATTTGGTAAGCCAAATGCAGTATTTGCTGACTTGGCAATATTTAGGCCCAAGGCCAAAGTAGTGGATTATTTTGATGTTAAAATGTTTTATGACACGTTCAGGGTTACCCTTAAATCCAGTTTGTTTGTCAAAGAGGTTACCACAGGTTTTACCCTTCACGGTACGTTGGGTTCCTTCGTAAAATCTAGGGCAGATGTACAAGAGGCAGCGCTGCAAGCTGGCGATATACCCGGTGGCGAAGGATATGGTATTGAACTGGAAAAGGAAATGGGCTTGTTACATGCAGAAATAGAAGGCAGGGAGAACCGGATTAAAGTACCCACACTAGCTGGTAACTATATGGAGTATTTTGATGGCATTGTAGCAGCTATACGTAATGATGAACCCTTACCTGTAACTGGAGAGGAAGCGGCCATGGTCATTGAGGTTATAGAGGCTTGTATGACCAGTAACCAAGAAAAAAGGGTGGTTTCCCTTACATAACGTCCATATAATTTTACAATATTGAAGATGAGCAAGTATAACATATTCTTTCTACTACTAATCTGTGCCGGCAACCTATTGGAAGCACAGGTTTTAGATTATTCTTGGGGCGAGTTGGTTAATTCAAAAGATAGTACAATCTATGCTTCGGAAGAGATTTTAACCGTTGCGGATAATGTTTTATTGCTCCAGAAAGAGATTGGTGGTTGGCCAAAGAACAAACAACCCCAAAATATCAGCGATAATGAAAAAGCTGATTTACGCACTAATAAAAGTTCTAATCTTGGGGCTACCATAGATAACGGCGCTACAACACTAGAAATGAAGTTTTTGGCCAAGGTATATAGGCACCATAATAATGATACTTATAGAACCGCCTTTATTAAAGGTCTGGAATACTTGATAAAGGCACAATATAAGAATGGTGGTTGGCCACAATATTATCCTTTAAGAAAAGGGTATTACACGCATATAACATATAATGATGATGCCATGTACAATGTAATGACATTGCTCAAGGATATTTATGAAACATCTAAGTATGACCACCTATCTATTCCAAATAATCTTAAAAATGCTGCAAGGAAAGCTTTTGATATGGGGGTGTCATGCATTTTAAAAACCCAATATAAACAACAAGGGGTGTTAACGGCATGGTGTGCACAACATGATGTACAGACGTTGGAGCCTGCCAAGGCCAGATCTTATGAGCTACCATCATTAAGTGGTAAGGAATCAGCTAAGATTGTGTTGTTATTAATGTCCATTAAAAATCCTTCTGCAGAGATTATTGCATCTATTACCGCAGCCAAAAATTGGTTTGAGACTGCCCAAATTACCGGTGTTAGGGTTGAACGTAGTTATGATGGTAAAGGTAAGTTGGTTAATAAAAAATTAATAGCAGACCCCAAAGCTCAACCTTTATGGGGCCGCTTTGTGAATTTGGATGATAACCGGGCATTTTTCTGTGATAGGGATGGTATAAAAAAATACGCATTATCGGAAATTGGTCAGGAAAGGAGAAATGGCTACCGTTGGTATACGGACGAACCCCAAGAAGTGTTGGATAAATTTTCACAATGGCAAGAAAATGTAGTTGCGAAAGTAAGGACGGATAAAAATATTGATATCTATAATATGACCGTTGCCAAGGATGGGTCTGGTGATTTTTATGATTTGCAATCTGCCATTAACGCCGCTAAAGGGTTTCCTGACAAACCAGTTACTATACAATTGAAAAATGGCGTATATAATGAGAAGGTAAAGGTTTATGAATGGAATACCCATATGCGTATTATTGGGGAAAGTAAAGAAAATACGATTATTACTTTTGATGATCACTTCAATAAAATAAACCTAGGTAGAAACAGTACTTTTCATACGCCAACATTTACCATTGAAGGGAATGATTTTTACCTGAAGAACGTGACTATTAAAAATACGGCAGGGGAAGTAGGACAAGCCGTTGCATTGGCGGTAAATGCCAATAGGGTTAAAATTGAAAATTGTAGGTTAATAGGTAATCAAGATACGCTTTATGTTACGGGTGAGGGTTTTGTTCAATTTTTTAAGGAGTGTTACATAGAAGGTACTACAGATTTTATATTTGGACAAGCTACTGCATATTTTGAGGATTGCACCATTCATAGTAAATCCAATTCCTATATCACCGCAGCGTCCACACCTAAAGGAAGTACCTATGGTTTTGTTTTTGATAACTGTAAACTAACTGCAGCCAGTAATGTTAGCAAGGTATATTTAGGACGCCCATGGCGAACCTTTGCTAAAACGGTTTTTTTACGTTGTGAACTAGGAAGTCATATAGTTCCTGAAGGATGGGATAATTGGTCCAATAAAGAAGCGGAGAGAAACTCATTTTATGCTGAGCACAATAATTCTGGACCAGGGTATATACCAAAGAAGCGTGTAATATGGAGTCATCAATTATCACAAAGAGAAGCTAAGGATTATGATAAGAAAACCATTTTAGGTAATTCTTTGTGGTTTAAAAAGGAGTAGCAGCTTAAAAGTACGGGTAGAATTTCAATAGTATATAAATATAAACACCTAACATATGAAAACTAAAATAATAGTATTATTGCTAGGCCTGCTAGGAATTCTTTCGTTCACTGTTGTTAAAAATTCTGATGCTATCTATGCATCAGACTTGGTTAAATCCGGCGTATATAAATGGAAAGACCACCCGGTCAAAAAAGGGGGAATGCGAGAATCCAGAAAAATATTTGAGGGAGTTGGGCCACATCTTTCACACTTTAGAATGCATGCCACTACCCAATATCCGGGAGCAAAACCAAATCCTCCCCATGCTAATGAAGCTAAAGAAGAATGTATTATAGTCAAGGAGGGTACTATGAAGGTTACTATTGAGGGCCAATCTAAGATTCTAGGAGCTGGGGGCATTATTTTACTTATGCCGCAACAGATGCACAGCATTGAAAACGTTGGAGATACCAATCTTACCTATTACGTAATGCAATATCAATCCAAAAAAAACATGGATATTAAAAGAGGTATGGCAAATGGAGGATCGTTAATGTTGAATAAAGATTCGCTGGTTTTCAATAAAAGCGAACGTGGTGGTGGAATTCCATATTTTGACAGGGCCACTGCCATGTGCCAGCGTTTTGAAATGCATATTACCCAATTAAATAAAAAAGGTCCAAGTCATAAGCCCCATGCTCATGAGGAAACTGAAATTATCCTGATTTTATCCGGTAATACGGAAATGACCATTAATGGTACTGAATACACAGCTGGGGCCGGAGATTTTTATTTGGCAAATTCCCAAGAACAGCATGGTATACGTAACGCAACAGATAGTCCGTGTAGCTATTTTGCATTTAAATGGAAATAATAGAATAAATGATTATGCGTATACCACTAATTATATTTTCTGTTCTTTTGTTTTATACTGGTTCGGCCCAAGTAACCACCATCTACTGTATAGGAGATTCTACTATGGCGGATAAGGAAAACCCAACGCAGAATCCAGAGCATGGATGGGCACAGGTGCTACCACAATTTTTTACCGATAGTGTAAAAGTTGATAATAGGGCCGTAAATGGCCGTAGTAGTAGAAGCTTTATAACTGAAGGTAGATGGAATGATGTTATGAAGACCTTATCACCTGGCGACTATGTGTTTATTCAATTTGGGCATAATGACCAAAAAATAAAGGACGCAACCAGATATACAAACCCCCATACATCCTATAGGGCCAACTTAAAACAATTTGTTTTGGACACTAGAGAAAAAGGTGCATTGCCAGTCTTATTCTCATCTATTGTTCGTAGGAATTTTAATGAGTTTGGAACTTTGGTAGATACCCACGGGCTATACCCATTAGAAGTAAGGTTGCTGGCCCAAGAGATGAATGTACCTTTTATTGATTTACAATTTTTAACGGAACAATTAGAAATGACATATGGTGCAGAGGGGTCAAAAGCTTTGCATTTACATTTTCAACCTGGAGAACATCCTTATTATCCAGATGGTAAGGCAGATAACACGCACCTGTCCAAAAAAGGGGCATTGGAGGTGGCCGGTTTAACTATAGCACAAATTAAAACCTTGAAATTACCGTTAAGTAAGTTTTTAAAAAATTAAACAAGTTAGTCCTGTTTATATAATGAGTCCACAAAAACCCTACATTTGGTACGAGTTTTTAAAGCTCAGACCAAACAACCAATTTTGAAAAATTACCAACCTAGATGAAATCTACTATTTTAAACGTGTTCTTTCTGGCCGTTTATGTGCTGTTTTCCAATGTATTGACTGCACAAAACCTAGAAGGTATAACTGGTATACCTGATACTTCCTACACTACGGCTTCTGCTTTTGCCCAGGATGTCAAAAAATATCCGCATATAAAAATTATAAAAGAATTTAATTTTGATACCGTTCTCAGGGAAAATGACTTAACATATTGCACATTGGGGGCCAGGTCATTGAAATTAGATGTTTTTGAACCAAAGAATACATCTGAAACCCTTAGGACTGCCATTATCATAATTCATGGCGGTGGGTGGCGTTCTGGGAACAGAACCCAACACTACCCCTTAGCTGAGCAATTGGCGAATAAGGGGTATGTTGCAATAACACCAGAATATCGCTTATCAACAGAAGCTCTTTTTCCGTCTGCTGTCTATGACTTAAAAGCGGTAGTGCGTTGGGTTAGAAAAAATGCCGAAACCTATCAAATAAACCCGGAGAAGATTGTTATCAGTGGTTTTTCAGCAGGAGGGGAATTGGCTGCATTTGTTGGTACTACGGCAAATAAATTACTTTTTGAAAATGATGCATGTAATACCGGTATATCATCTCATGTCAATGCAATCATAGACCTTGATGGTACTTTGTCCTTTGTACATCCGGAAAGTGGTGAAGGTGATGATAGTAAAGGTACTTCTGCGGCCACTTATTGGTTTGGCTATAGTAAGGCAGAGAACCCCTTACTTTGGAAACAAGCATCTCCATTGACCTATGTAAACGACAAAACGCCGCCCACGTTGTTCATCAATAGCTCGGTAGCGCGTATGCATGCAGGAAGGGAAGATTATATCAATATACTAAGAAGCAACAGTATATATTCTGAAGTCATTTCTTTTGAGACGGCCCCACACTCCTTTGTACTGTACAGTCCTTGGTTTGAGCCTACTGTAAAAGGAATAGATAATTTCCTTAAAACGGTATTTTAAATCTTAAAGTTAAAACCGTCCTCCACCTTTCGGTTATATTTTTCTTGGTCGAACATAAATAGGAAAGCTCCTTTTTTAGATGAGCTCATATCTTTTTCGTCCAATTTTATCAATATATCAAAGGAGTTGAATTTGTTGATGAAGTTACGCTTGTCCAGTTTTGTATCTAGAATAGCCTCGTACAATTTTTGCAATTGGCGCATGGTAAATTTTTCTGGTAAAAGTTCAAAACCAATTGGTTTGCTCAAGGCACGTCTACGTAATCTGGCCATAGCCTTTTCAACCATTTGCTCATGATCAAAAATAAGTTTTGGGGCGTCCTTTAAACTAAACCATTTAATGGGATTTTGCTTAAGGAGTTCCTCATCATGGGTTGCAATATCAATTAAGGCGTAATAAGCAACTGAGATGGTCCTTTCGGCAGGGTCTCTATCTACTTTGGAAAAAGAATACACTTGTTCCATATAAATATTATGTAAACCGGTGAGGTGATTTAGGATCCGGATGGCAGCTTCGTCTAAGTTTTCTTCTTTTTTTAAGAACCCACCTATTAAAGACCATTTTCCTTTTTCAGGTTCAAAATCTCGTTGAACAAGTAAAATTTTTAATTCCTCTTTATCAAACCCGAAGATGATACAATCCACTGCAAGCAGAACCTTATCTTCTGTACTATAATTATTTAAAACCATTTAAAATATTTTGCGTTGGCAATTTACTAAGATTCATCCAAAAAAAAATAATTAAATAAAATTTGCTGTTTTCACGGCAATGATAATTATCTCGCTAAAAAATTGTCATTTATATAATTTAAAAGTGTTAAAATTACACATATTTGATAGGATTCCTTGCTCATGTAGAAATTCTTTATTTATTTTACAGGTGTATCAACAACACTTAATAACTTCAAACCACAACATTATGACCAAAAAACAACATCTTAAACGGAGAACCGTTTGGTTTTCCAATTTGCTTTGGACCTTTGCCTTAGCATGCTTTTTAACTATTTCAACTGCTTTTGCCCAAGAGGCAAACACTATTCAAGGAACGGTAACCTCTAGCGCAGATGGTATGCCATTACCTGGAGCAAATATCCTGGAAAAGGGTACAACAAATGGTGTACAGACAGATTTTGACGGAAACTTTTCTATTACGGTATCTAGTTCTGATGCTACATTGATTATTTCTTATATAGGATATTTAAAGCAAGAAATTGAGGTAGGAAACCAGTCATCTATTTCAATAGCTTTGGCCGAAGATTCCGCTAAACTGGACGAGGTGGTCGTCATTGGCTATGGTTCCCAGAAAAAGAGCGATATAGCCGGCTCTGTATCTCAAGTAGATCAAAAAGAAATTGCAAAAAACCCAACTCCCAACTTAAGTAACGCTTTGGTAGGACAAACCACTGGTATTGTTGCTACCCAAAGATCTGGAGAGCCTGGCCGTGATGGGTCTAATATTTTCATTAGAGGTATAGGTACAACAGGAGATTCTTCGCCTATTTATGTTATTGATGGAATTGTGAGATCATCTCGAGACTTTTCTCAACTAAACGCAAATGAAATAGAATCTTTCTCTGTACTTAAAGATGCGGCTAGTGCCGCGGTTTTTGGTATGAGAGCGGGTAACGGTGTTATTCTAGTTACTACTAAAAGGGGTAGAGCTGGAAAAATGCAAATAAATTTCAACACAACATTGGGTGTACAGGAACGAACTCGAGACCCTGAATATTTGAACTCTTATGATTACTCGGTCCTTTATAATGAAGCTTTGGTAAATCAAGGTCAAGAACCTATTTATACAACTGAAGATCTTCAAAAATTTCAAGATGGTAGTAGTCCCGATACTCATCCAGATGCGGATTGGTATTCAGTGCTGAATAAAAGTGCATTGGTCAAAACTCATAACATATCAGCTAACGGCGGTTCTGATAAAATCCAATATGCCGCATCTTTCGGTTCTTTGAACCAGGACGGAATTATACCTTCGGATAATTTTAAGCGTTATAATTTTAGATCAAATATTGATGCTGATGTTACCAATACTACCAAATTGTCTTTTGATGTTTCTGGTAGAGATGAAAAAATTAATTCAATAGGTAGTCCAGATGTGTTTAGGTGGCTTACCTCCACACCACCAAATAAAACACCTATAACTTGGTCTGATGGAACATATTCTAATGGACCGGCATATTTGACTCTTCCAGAAAATGGATACAGAAAAGAAAGTAATCAGGTTTTTAAAGGCAGAATTCAATTAGAACAGCAATTACCTATAGAGGGTCTTACTTTTAAAGGTATTGCTTCTTATGATAAAACTATAACGGATAAAAAGAATTGGTCTTTCATTAAAACGCCATTTTATACGCGTTCAACTGATGGAAGTCTTATAGAGCAACCAAGTGGTGCTGATGCTGCTTCGTCTTTATATCAAGATCATAATGATTATCAATCAATAACTTTTCAAAGTCATTTAAATTATATAAAGGAGATAGGTGAAAGTGATATATCGGCTTTACTACTTTATACACAAACCAAGGAAAGCTGGAATTTTTTAAGCGCCAACAGAGATGGTTATACTTTAGCTATTGATGAAATAGATTTTGGGGGAACTGCAAACAGAAACAATCGTGGTTACTCTGGTACTAGTGGTAGACAGGGTGTAGTAGGGAGGTTAAACTGGACATATAAAGATAGATATATTCTAGAAGGTAGTTTTAGGGCAGATGGATCAGAACAATTTGCTCCTGGGAAAAGATGGGGTTTCTTCCCTTCAGGTTCCGCAGCTTATATAATTTCAAAAGAAGATTTTCTTAAAGATTCTGAAACTTTTGATTTATTAAAACTAAGAGGTTCTTATGGTGTTTTGGGGAATGATAGAATTGGAGGGCAAAGGTTCCTGTACTTACAATCGTATAATGTAAATGGTACAGCAGTTTTTGGAAATGCAGATGTGCAACAGGCTATTATTGAAGGAAATTTGGCGAATCCTGATGTTACTTGGGAAACGGTTAAAAAACTTAATATTGGTTTTGATGCCACTATGTGGAACGGTGGCTTGTCTATGACCGTAGATTATTTCTCTGACAAGAGAAGTGATATTTTGGGATCTAGAAACCTAACTGTTCCAGGATTGCTAGGGGTTGGTCTACCGGTTGAGAATTTGTCAAAAGTTAATAATAGTGGTGTAGAAATTGAACTAGGCCATGTTAATAGAATAGATGAGAATTGGCGTTATTCTATGAATGCAAATTTAACATATGCCAAAAACAAGATTGTTTTTATAGATGAACCAGAAACTGACAATGCCAACATTAGAAGAACCGGACTACCTCTTGGCACTCAATTTGGTCTTCAGGCATTAGGTCTTTTTCAAACTCAACAAGAGGTGGACAATGCGCCAACACATTTTGCTGATACCGCACCTGGAGATGTTAGGTATGCTGATTTAAATGGCCCGGACGGAGTACCTGACGGAAAAATTGATGATTTTGATAGAACTGCAATAGGAACTTCAAACACACCAGAAATAATATTTGGTTATAGAGGTAACATCCAATATAAAGATTTTGAGTTTTCTTTCTTATTGCAAGGAGCAACCAATGTTAATCAATATTATAGTGGAGAGGCAGCTTGGCCGTTTTTTCTTGGAACCTCTGGTGCTTATAAGCAAAATTTGGATAGGTGGACACCGACTAATACAGATGCAAGTGAGCCAAGGGTCTTAATTGAGGCCACCAACAATCATAGAGGATCTTCCTTTTGGTTAAGAGATGCTTCATACCTAAGACTTAAAAATATAGAACTGGCCTATAATATCCCAGTGGATAAAATAAATCAAAATTTTATATCAGGAATTCGTATTTATATGAATGCAAATAATGTAGCTACCTGGTCCAAGATAGAAAATTTTGACCCGGAGAATAGTGAAGGAAGAGGTTGGGGATACCCTCAATTAAGAATTTGGAATTTTGGATTGAACCTTAACTTTTAAAAAATATATAATGAAAAAAAATCTAGAAAATTTAATAAAGTTAGGTTGTGTTTGGATGTGTCTTGCACTAAACCTAAGCTGTGAAAAAGACCTTTTAAATCAATTACCTAAAGATTCATTAACAGAGGAGTTGGTTTGGACTGATAAACAAGGGGCATTACAGTTTGTAAATGCAATATATGGAAATATGCCATCAGGTTTTGATAGAAACTATGGAGGTTGGGCAAAAGGCCTTTACATATTGGACGGTGCTACTGATGATGGTGATGTAAGTATGGGGTGGACTCATTCTAATCAATTACAAACTGGTGATTTTTTACCTAGTAATGTACCGTGGGGAGAAACTTGGGCAGATTATTATAACCTGATCAGAAAGGCAAATTCAGCTCTTGAAAATTTAGACCGTCTTGAAGATGAAAGCTTCAGAAATACATTAAAAGGTGAAGCTTATTTTTTACGGGCTTTTATGTACCATGAACTGTTGAGATTGTATGGTATCAAGTCTGAAGGTGGGGAGCCAACTGGTGTGCCTTTAATTGATAAAAGTTTAACTCTTGAAGATGATTTTGCCATTCCACGTGCTTCTTATGATGAAATTGTTGATTTTATTATATCTGATTTGGACGAAGCTTTAGGATTATTACCCACAGTAGGTGAGACAGATGCAGGTAGGGCAACTGTTGGCGCTGCCAACGCATTAAAAAGTAGAGTGTTGCTATATGCTGAAAGATGGGCGGATGCCGCTGAAGCTGCAAATGAAGTAATTGGTACGGATTATAGCCTTTTTCCGGATTATAGGACATTATTCTTGACTAAGAATAACGAGGAAATTATATATGCAAAAAAATTCCAGTTTCCGGATAAGCACCATCATTCTGGTAAAAGTGGCTCCGGTTGGGATGTTTATAATACACCAAACACGTTTAAAGGAACTAGTGATGCAGGTTGGGGAGGTAATTTGCCTACTCAAAATTTTGTAGATGCTTACGATATGATAGATGGTGAGCCTCAAGAAGAGTCTCCACTTTTTGACCCCAATAATCCTTTTGAGAATCTTGATCCAAGATTTAAGGCTACCGTAGTTCATGATGGTGCAATGTTTAGAGGGCGAGAAATGGAATTATATGAAGGTGGATTAGAAGGTAGTCCAGATGCTTTTATGAATACAGGATACTTTTTGCGCAAGTTCCATGACGAAGATTTGATAATTTATTCAAAATCTAGTGATCAAGATTGGATATTTATGCGATACGCAGAAGTACTTTTAAATTATGCAGAAGCTCAAAATGAAGCTTCTGGCCCGGATGGTACCGTTTATGATGCAATAAATTTAATTCGTAATCGTGCTGGTATGCCAAATCTGCAAACTGGACTCACAAAAGAACAAATGCGTCAAAAAATTAGAAATGAACGTAGAATAGAGTTGGCATTTGAGGAACATCGTTTTTTTGATATTAGAAGGTGGGGTATAGCGGAAGATCTTTTAAACGGACCACTTTACGGTATGAGAATTGAAAAAGATGGTGATAACTACACGTACACTAAGTTTGAGTTTGAAACAAGAACTTTCCCCTCTAAACTTTATGTGCTTCCTATTCCACAAAATGAAATTGATAAAAATCCTGCGGCAAAACAGATACTAGGATGGTAATGCCGCGTAAAATAGTTTGTTGAGTTAGTTTTAATTTGGGGCATTTCAAAATAATTGGTTTGCCCCTTATTTTTATTTAGGTCAATAGTTTAAAAGTTCAATTATTTAGTCCGTACATTGGGCTTTAAGAAAATAAATTTTTTAAAAAAACAAATATTCTAAAGGTATACGTTAAAATTTAAGCCTGTTATTAAATTGCATGATTATAATATTCTATGTCCATGTAAGTTCATCAACTTTTATTGACAGCGAAAAACTACCATAGAATCCAACTATTATGAATAGTAAGCAATTATATAAAATTCTGTTGTTATATATAAGTTTGGTGCTTTTAAGCTGTTCAAAAAAGGAAGCTCCCTTATTTACATTACTTGATCATGATGATACAGGTATAGCGTTCATAAATAAAGTTGTTGAAACAGAACAACTCAATGTAATGCAATATGAATACATGTATAACGGCGCTGGTGTTGGTATTGGAGATTTTAATAATGACGGATATGCTGATATGTATATTACTGGAAATACGGAAGAGAACAAACTCTATATGAATGAAGGTAATTTTACATTTACGGATCATACCAAGGCATCAAATGTTGCCGGAAGAAAAGGGTGGAAAACAGGTACTAGTATTGCAGATGTAAATGGTGACGGGTTGCTGGATATTTATGTTTGCTATTCTGGTTTGGGAACTAATAAGGACCGAGCAAATCAATTATTTATAAACAATGGTCTTACCAAAGATTCTGTACCACAGTTTGAAGAAAAAGCAGCTGAATATGGATTAGATGCCATAGGTAGTTTTAGTACACAGGCAGCTTTTTTAGATTATGACCTAGATGGCGATTTGGATATGTTTTTATTAAACCATTCCAAGACCTTCTATTCCCCATTCTATAATAGTACAAAACTTAGAAATGCAAGGCATCCACAATTTGGCAATTCCTTATATAGAAATGACGGAAATACCTTTACCAATGTAAGCGAAACTGCCGGTATTTATGGAAGCGGACTCAATTTTGGACTGGGCCTTTCCATATCGGATTTTAATAATGATGGGTGGCCGGATATTTATGTATCCAATGATTATGACGAACAGGATTTTTTATATCTAAACCAAGGTGATGGTACATTCTTAGATGCCACAAAAAAATCATTCGGCCATATTTCAAAATATTCCATGGGTAATGATGCAGCCGATATAAATAATGATGGTCTTGTAGATTTGGTAACCTTGGATATGCTTCCCGAAGATAATTTTAGACAAAAAATATTAAAGGGGGTAGATGAATATGATCGTTATCAGCTTGCTGTAGATAGTAACTATCATAAGCAGCACATGCGCAATATGTTGCAATTAAATAGAGGTAAAGACCTTCAAGATGTACCTAGGTTCAGTGAAATTGGACAGTTGGCGGGTGTTGCAACTACAGATTGGAGTTGGTCGGCATTAATAGCGGATTTTGATAGTGATGGTAAAAAGGATATGTTCGTATCCAACGGGTATCTACGAGATTATACCAATAAGGACTTCATGAAGTTTGAGGTAAATGAAGCAATGGCAAATGTTCGAGCCAAAGGAAAGGAGTTGTTTGATGAGTCCGGCAAAAAAGAATTTTCAAGCCTTATTTATGAGTTGGTAAAAAAAATGCCTTCCACCAAAATTCCTAATTACATTTTTAAAAATAAAGGAAACTATACATTTGAAAATACCACGGCAGATTGGGGATTTTCCAATCCTACCGTATCAACAGGCGCTGCTTATGCCGATTTGGATAATGATGGAGATTTGGACCTAATTATTAATAATACCAACGAACCAATTGGAGTGTATAAAAATGGTGCAGAAAAAAATAAAAATAATTTTTTAAGAATAAAGCTCAAGGGTAAGGATAAGAACAGCTATGCTCTTGGTGCCAAGGTTTGGGTAACATCAGGTGCTACAACGCAGTTTGTTGAAAATTATCCTGTAAGGGGTTACCAATCTTCCGTAGATCCAATTTTGTATTTCGGATTAAATAAACTAAAATCTGCAAATGTAAAAGTGCAATGGCCGTCTGGTTATATTAGCGAATTGCAAGATGTAGGATTGAATTCGCTTCTTGAAATTGATGAGAAATCTTCAAAACCAGTAGCGGAACAAGAGGAGGAAGCTGTTGCATATTTTCAATCAATAAGAAATAAAGATTTTATTGAATACAAGCATACCGAAGATAGTTTTGTTGACTTTAATGTAAATCGTCTGGCACTTAAACAGAGTTCAAGGTCGGGGCCTAAAATGTCCGTTGCAGATGTTAATCAAGATGGTATAGATGATATTTTTATAGGTGGTGCACTTGGTAACGTGGACCAATTATTTGTTTCACAATCCAACGGAAAGTACTTGATCTCCAAAGACGAATGCTTTAATAACTCTATAAAGCTTGAAACAGAAGGTTCGGTATTTTTTGATGCGGATAATGATGGCGACATGGACTTGTACACGGTAAGTGGTGGTAGTGTATTGGCATTAGGATCACCGCAATTACAAGATAGGTTGTACATAAATAATGGAAATGGCAATTTTATGTTGGCCCCAGAGGAAAGCTTGCCACAGGGTTACTCGAATGGAAGTGCAGTTGCGGCCGGTGATTACGATGGTGATGGGGATATGGATTTATTCGTTGGTAGCGGAGCAATGCCTGGCAATTATCCTGATTGTGCCATTGGGGGTATTCTGCGCAATGATAGTGATTTTGATAATGGCATTATAAAATTTAGCCTTGCTACAGATGAGGTTAACCCCAAACTACGTCAACCAGGTCTGGTAACGGATGCACTATGGCTAGATGTAAACAATGATACTTGGTTAGATTTGGTTATTGTAGGGGAATGGATGCCTATTCGGATTTTTTTGAATAACCAAGGAAAACTAAAGGAGAAGACAGATGACTTGGGCCTTGCCAATACTAACGGACTATGGCAGACCATTTCAAGTGCGGACATGGATAATGATGGGGATATGGATCTTATGGTTGGCAATATGGGACTAAACTTGCCTTTTAAACCATCTGTAGAGCAACCTTTAGAAGCATTTATTGGTGATTTTAGAGGAGATGCTGTCAATACAGCTGTTATTAGCAGTTATATTCAAGGAAGGCGATATCCAATTGCCTCGCTTGATGAAATGCAAGGTGCTTTTCCACATTTACGCAAAAATTTTTTAAAACATGAGAATTACGCCTCGTCTATTTTAGATAGCATTTTTCCGAGAGAACAGCTTAAAGCCGCTAAGCATCTTAAAGTATTTCAAACAAGAAGCATGTATTTAGAAAATACCGGCAATGGTTTTAAGACGCATATACTCCCTGTAGAAGCGCAATTTTCTGCGGTACAAGGTATCGTTGTTGCTGATTTTACTGGTGATGAAAATATAGATGTATTGGTCGCCGGCAATTATTTTCCATTTCGTGTTGAATTTGGCCCAACAGATGCCGGTAAAGGTGTTTTATTGGTGGGGAACGGAAAGGGTAATTTTAAAGTATTGAACAAAGAATTTATTGGTGCATTTATAGATGGGGATATAAGAGATGCTCAAATCGTTAAACACACCAATTCAAATATAGTGGTGTTCTCCAAGAACAATGACAGTATCCAAGTCATAGAACTGCTCAATAATTATAATATTAATAACCCATAAACGATAATCCAAGAATTCAAATTAAATGCAAATGAAAAATAAAAGGCACTTTAACCTACTATTCCTCTTAAACCTAGCTTTTTTTGCAGGCATTTTAGGTTCATGTAAGAATACGAAAACTGAAGAACCCACTGCATATTTATTTACCTATTTTATAGGAAACAATCCTGGCGAAGAATCAATTAGATATGCCGTTAGTACAGATGGGTTTAATTATAAGGCACTAAATAATAATGAACCAATTGTTGCAAATGAAGATATAAGTGGTACGGGCGGTGTTCGTGATCCCCATTTAATCAGGTCTAATGATGGTAAAACTTTTTACATGGTCGTAACCGATCTTTATGTGCCAGAAATGGGGTGGAAAAATTATGCCATGATTTTAATGAAATCCACAGACCTGATCAATTGGACATCTACAATAATCAATATTCCGGAAACATATCCCGATACTTTTTCAGAGGTCTATAGGGTTTGGGCTCCTCAAACTATCTATGATGAAAAGGTAGATAAATACATGGTCTATTTCTCAATGAAAGAGGGTAATGCTCCTGATAAGATTTATTATGCATACGCCAATGAAGATTTTACCGGTTTGGAGTCAGAACCTAAACAGTTGTATTATCCACCGGCAAGTAGTGATAATAAAGCGTGTATAGATGGTGATATTATTTATTTGAATGGGAAATACCATTTATTTCACAAAGCGGAAGATGGTAACCCTGGTATTAAATTGGCTGTTTCTGATAATTTGACAGAAGGGTATGAGCTGGTAAGTAATGATCGTGTTGATGAAGCTACGGACCCTGTTGAAGGTAGTGGTATTTTTAAGCTTAATGATACCGGTGAATATATACTCATGTACGATCTCTATACAAAAGGTGGCTACCAGTTTACAAAGAGCAAAGACCTAAAAAACTTTGAAGTTATAGATGAGGATATTAGTATGGATTTTCATCCACGGCATGGATCGGTATTGCCTATAACCGAGAAGGAATTAAAATCGCTTGTGGCGGAGTTTACCACTTTTGACAATCCGTTAGTAGAGGTAGGGTCAAATGATGTTATTAAGCAGAATGTTGCTATTTACAACAAACAAAATGAAATAAGGGTACCGGTTAAGAATGGGATTAGTTTAGATGCATTTGATCCACAATTTCAATCATATCCCGGCACTACAATAACACCTAAAGGGCCCCAAAATTTTACTGAAGGCCCGGTTGAATATACAGTTGCCATAGAGGGTAAAGGAAAACAAACGTATAACGTAATTGTTGCCAAGGACCATAACCCTGCTCTAAAAGGATATTACGCCGATCCGGAAATTATATTTTCCAACAAAACCAATAAATATTATATCTATCCCACTTCGGACGGATTTAATAATTGGTCCGGAACCTATTTTAAGACTTTCTCATCACCAGATTTAGTGGACTGGACAGATGAGGGAATAATCCTTGATTTAAAGAAAGATGTTCCTTGGGCAGACCGCAATGCATGGGCACCTTGCATAATTGAAAGAAAAGAAGGAGACATCTATAAGTACTACTATTATTTTACTGCAGCACAGAATATAGGTGTTGCCGTTTCAGATGACCCAACAGGACCATTTGTTGATAGTGGAAAGCCACTTATTGATTATAAACCTGATGGGATTACGAACGGACAAGAAATAGACCCAGATGTTTTTAAAGACCCAAAAAGTGGTAAAACCTATTTGTATTGGGGCAATATGTACATGGCCGTGGCAGAATTGAACAATGACATGATCTCTATAAAGAAAAATACCTTAAAGGTCATAACGCCGGACAAAACCTATAGAGAAGGTACCGAGGTTTTTTATAGGAATGGCATCTATTACTTTATGTGGAGCGAAGACGATACCAGAAGTCCTAATTATAAAGTTAGATATGCTACTTCTAAAAGTCCTACAGGACCGTTAGAAATACCTGAAAACAACATTGTCATACAGGCTGATAAAAATTTGGAAATTTTGGCGACCGGTCATAATTCGGTAATTCAAGTTCCTGGAAAAGATGAATGGTATTTGGTATACCATAGATTTACCCACCCAAAAGGTAAAAGTATGGGGAGGGAAGCAGGGTTTCATAGAGAAGTTTCTATAGATAAATTAACGTTTGATAAAAACGGATTCATTAATGAGGTAATACCTACCCTAGAAGGGGTGACACCTGTAGAAAATTAAGGTAAGTATATACAAACTATCAATGGTCCAGAGAATTTACGTACTAAGCAGTTGGTTGATGCTAATGGATTCTTTAAGGACAAAATCAAATTTAATAAGCCAAAAATTATGAAGTTTAAGAAAAAATTACTGATTACTAAGTTGCTCATGGTGTTGTATACATTGTTATCCTTTACTACTGGATATGCTCAAAATAATACAACTACAATCCATATTGATGCTAATGAAAAATTGGGTCCAATGGATCCTATTTGGGCATGGTGGGGCTATGACGAGCCAAACTATACCTACATGAAAGATAGTAAAAAGCTATTAACCGAAATTTCCGAGTTAAGCGCTGTGCCTGTATATGTTAGAGCACACAGCTTATTAGTAACAGGAGAAGGTACCCACGCATTAAAATGGGGCTCTACCAATGCCTATACAGAAGATGATGACGGTAATCCTGTTTATGACTGGACAATAGTCGATAAAATTTTTGACACTTATATTGAGAGGGGCATGAAACCATTGGCGCAAATAGGTTTTATGCCAGAAGCCTTGTCAAGTAAACCAAAACCCTATCGCCATTATTGGAAGCCGGGTGCAGCGTATGAGGATATTTATACTGGATGGGCATACCCGCCAAATGATTATGAAAAATGGGCAGAGCTGGTATATCAATGGGTCTTACATTCTATTGAACGTTATGGTAAAGAAGAGGTGGAAAGTTGGTATTGGGAAGTATGGAACGAACCTAATATTGGCTATTGGCAAGGAACTACTGAAGAGTATATTAAGTTGTACGATTATAGTGTGGATGCTGTTAAACGTGCTTTGCCAACAGCATTGGTAGGTGGACCAGAAACAACTGGGCCTGGGTGGGACAAAGCCGAAGATTTTCTTGTTACCTTTTTAGATCACGTAAAATCTGGAAAGAACTACGCTACAGGTAAAAAGGGCTCTCCATTAGATTTTATAACGTTTCATGCTAAAGGAAATCCAAAAGTTATTGATGATGTGGTGCATATGGACATGAGTTCACAGTTAAATGATATCAGTAAAGGTTTTGAGGTTGTTGCGTCCTATCCGGAATTTAAGCATCTACCCATTATCATAGGCGAATCTGATCCAGAGGGTTGTGCTGCTTGTTCAGAAGCGGATTATCCGCACAATGCATATAGAAATGGTACTATGTATGCTAGTTATACTGCAGCGTCTTTTGCTAGAAAGTATGAAATGGCAGACCACTATGGAGTTAATTTATTAGGTGCCGTTACTTGGGGATTTGAGTTTGAGGACCAACCCTGGTATGCCGGTTTTAGGGATATGGCCACCAATGGTGTAGATAAGCCAGTGCTGAATGTATTTAGAATGTTCGGTATGATGAAGGGTGACAGGGTCAAGGTTTCTCCGCAAGGATCTTCATATGATTATAATAGAATACTTAAGGAAAAAGTTAGGGGAGCAGCACCAGATGTTAACGCATTGGCATCGGTTGATGAAAATTCACTCTCCATTATGGTGTGGAACTATCATGATAAAAATGACTTGAACGTTTTGCCCGAAAAAATAATCATCAATATGGATGATATACCAACGGAAAGGGCTTTGTTAAACCATTATCGTATTGACCAAGAATTCAGCAATTCTTATACAGCTTGGAAAAAAATGGGATCTCCACAAGACCCTAGTAAAGAGCAAATTCAAGAATTGGAGAAATCTGGACAATTACAGTTGTTGACATCACCTGAATGGGTCAATAGTCCTGAAGGTAAAATAGCATTAGAAATTTCGTTACCAAGACAGGGAGTATCCTTTCTATATTTTACATGGTAAAAATCACATTATTATATAAAAATGAAATTGATATTGAATTTGATTTGGTTTTGACACATAAGATGTATTTTTAACACTTAACAAGTTTTTTTTTAAGAAGCTAATCAATCCATAGAAGGAATTAAACTGTCTGATCATTAAATAACAAAAATATGCGCTATTTTAAATTAATTACAAACTCACTAGTTCTATTTCTCTCCTTTAGTACCGTTTTAATAGCTCAAGAACCAACAAAGGTTACATTGAGCTTAGATAAGGACGCACCCGTAATAAGTAAACATATCTACGGTCATTTTGCAGAACATTTGGGTAGATGTATTTATGAAGGATTTTATGTTGGTGAAAACAGTACTATTCCTAATTCTGATGGAGTAAGGAAAGATATCATCAACGCATTAAAAGAATTGAACATACCAAATTTACGTTGGCCTGGCGGTTGTTTTGCCGATACCTATCATTGGATGGATGGTATTGGACCTAAAGAAGACAGGCCCACGATCGTGAATACCTGGTGGGGCGGAGTAACCGAGGATAATAGTTTTGGTACGCATAATTTTCTTAACCTGTGTGAGGAACTGGGGGCAGAGCCATACTTGTCCGGTAATGTTGGTAGCGGCGGTGTTCAGGAATTAGCGGATTGGGTACAATACACCAATTTTAAAGGTAAAAGCCCCATGTCCGATCTACGTAGGGAAAATGGCAGGGAAGAACCTTGGACAGTCAAATACTGGGGTATAGGTAATGAAGCTTGGGGCTGTGGTGGTAATATGAGGGCAGAATATTACGCGGATATTTACCGTAAGTATGCAACGTTTATGTCAGGTGCAGATGTAGAGGGTGGAATTTATAAAATTGCTTCCGGTGCAAGTGATGACGATTATCACTGGACAGAGGTTTTAATGAAAAATATTCCTAAAAGTATGCTGCAAGGGGTTGCATTGCATCACTATACGGTAATTGATTGGAGCAATAAAGGCCCGGATATAGATTTTGATGAGGAAACCTATTTTCGCTCCATGCAAGAATCTTGGTTAATGGACGAACTCATAACCAAACATGTTGCTGTGATGGATAAGTATGACGAGAAGAAAGAAGTAGACTTAATAGTTGATGAATGGGGAGGTTGGTATGACGTTGAAGAAGGTACCAATCCCGGATTTCTATATCAACAGAATACAATGCGAGACGCTATGATCGCAGGTATGAATCTAAATATTTTTAATAACCATGCTGATCGTGTAAAAATGGCCAATTTGGCCCAGGCGGTTAATGTTTTACAAGCGGTAATACTTACAGATGAAGAGAAAATGATTCTTACGCCAACCTACCATGTTATGAACATGTATAAAGTTCACCAAGACGCCACATTGATCCCGTTGTCTTTTAATTCACCTGAGTACACTTTTAAAGATGAAAGCTTACCCGCTTTAAATATCTCTGCCTCGGTAGATAAAAATAACAAAACCCATTTATCAATGACCAACATCGATTCCAAAAAGGAACATGTGGTAACTATTGATGTAAATGAATTAAAGATTAAAAATGTTTCGGGTGAGATTTTAAGTTCAGATAGTTTGCAGGATCATAATTCATTCAATGAACCCAATAAGATTACACCCAAAAACTTCAAGGATTTTAAATTTAAAAAAGGCGTGTTGGAAGTTGCCATACCTCCTTTTTCAGTGATTGTCTTAGAAGCTCAGTAAAATAAATAAAAAATAGTAATGGAAATTAATTATAGAAATAAAAGAAAAGTAAACAGTATCACTTTTTTAATCTGTGTATGCTGTACCCTCTTATCATTTGCGCAGCATAGGAGTAATGTCAACAGCGCCAATAATGAAACTTGGATTGCCGATAACGGTAACGGAACATTTACAAACCCATTGTTTTATGATGAGTTTTCCGATCCAGATTTAATTCGTGTAGGAGATGATTATTATATGACAGGGACCACAATGCATACCATGCCTGGTCTTCCGTTATTACATTCAAAGGATTTGGTAAACTGGAGCCTGCAATCCTATGCAGTCAATGAACTTGATTTAGGTCCTAATTTAAGACTTGAAGATGGCAAAAATGCGTATGGTAGGGGTATTTGGGCACCTTGTTTACGATATCATAATGGAACCTTTTACATTTTTTCCAATGTCAACGGATATGGAACCCAATTATATTCATCTAAAAGTCCTAAAGGGCCATGGAAACATGAAACCATGAGTGAAAGTTTTCATGATATGTCTGTGCTTTTTGATGATGATGGTAAAATATATGCTGTATGGGGATATGATGAAATAAGGATGTGTCAGTTAAGTGAAAATTTATTGGATAAGGTTCCTGGCACTGAAAGAGTCATTGTAGAAAGGGGTAGTGGTGCCGGTGAAGGCTGCCATATTTATAAGATTAAAGGTAAATATTATATTACAAATACCAACTGGGATCCTGTATGTTATCAAGTTTGTTTGAGGTCAGATACTCCCTATGGACCATACGAAATTAACGTAATGAGTGCATTGGAAACTTTTGGGGAAGCGCAGCGCACACGTATCCCTAATACAAATGATGGTCCCCCATTTAAAATGGTAGACTATCATGAAAATTTTGTAGGCCGTATGCCATTGCATCAAGGTGGTATTGTACAAATACAGTCTGGCGAATGGTGGGGATGGTCAATGTTGGATCTTAATTCTGTAGGACGGGTAACGGCTATTTCACCGGTAACCTGGGAGAAAGATTGGCCTTATTTTGGACTGCCGGGAAATCTTAAACGAACTCCACGTACATGGGTAAAACCAAATACAGGGACATCATCGGAGCCAGCTGCACTTTTTGACCGTAACGATGATTTTAATGGTCCGGAGCTTAAAGATATATGGCAATGGAATCATGTACCGGTAAAAAATAAGTGGTCGCTGACATCTAAAGGTTATTTAAGATTACATGCATTGAACGCTAGCTCTTTTTGGTCTGCAAGAAACACCTTAACGCAAAGAGCAATAGGACCAGAATCCTATGCAATTACCAAATTGAATTTTGACCATTTAAAAAATGGGGATGTTTCTGGTTTAGCTTTGTTAAACCTTCCGTATGCATGGATAGGTGTCGTAAAAAAAAATAATAAAATTACGCTAGATTTTTATAATCAACAAACTCAAGAGCGTCTTAGCGTACCTGTTACTGGTAATGAGGTATGGTTAAAAGCTCATTGTAATTTTGATACCGATATAGGAAATCTTAGCTATAGCTTTAATGGTGATGATTATTCCAATTTGGGGGGAGATATTTTAATGCCCTATCAAGGAAAGACCTTTCAGGGGGTGCGGTATTCATTGTTTAATTTTAATACGCAACAAAAGAAAGGTGGGTATGTAGATTTTGATTTCTTTAAAGTTATAGAGCCACGGTATAAATCTTTAACACGTCCTATTCCATACAATAAGATTATAGTTCTTAAAAGTATTGTCGATAATACGGTAATGGTAAATTGGAAAAATTTTTTACGACCCGTAGCAGAAAATAGTAAGTTTATCAATGATCGATCCAATCAATTTAAGGTATTGGATAGGGGCAATGGTAGAATTGCTTTGCAGTCTGTAATGAATGACGGATTTGTTACGGTAAAGGGTAAAGGCGGTATGGCAGAAGTTCGTATAGAGCCCGAGGACCAAGGGGAGGCTTCTACATTTCAATGGCAAGATATGTTAAAAGATGACCTTATGTTGATGTCGTTAGTTAACCACAGATATTTATCGGTATTGCCCAATCAAGAAAGTCTTTGTACAGCTGATGCTCCAGGTGCTAGACCGGACCGTAAAGGTGGCGCCTGTTTTTCATGGAATATTGTAGAGGATAAGGAATAAGTATCAACAACTGCACTTTTGACTGAAAATTAGTTTGTTAAGTGCTGTTTAGTCAATAAATTCACTGACATATTATGAAAAATAAAAAATATTTAAGTGTGTAGCTAACACTTATTAAATCTATTTTTTATATTTACTTCGAAAAAAACTGTACGTATTAAATGAAAGGTTATGTAATAGGCTTGGATTATGGGTCAGATTCCGTAAGGGCTGTACTTATAAATTCAGAGAACGGAGAAGAGATTGCCTCTAAGGTACATTGGTATAAAAGATGGGCAGAGCAAAAATACTGCAACCCTTCCATTAATCAATTTAGACAACACCCTTTAGATCATATAGAAGGATTGGAAATTACCGTAAAATCGGTAGTTGTTGATAGCAAGGTAGACCCTAAGGATATCAAAGGAATTTGCATAGATACCACAGGATCATCACCGGTACCGGTAACAAAAGCGGGTACACCACTGGCTTTGTTAGAGGATTTTAAAGACAACCCTAATGCTATGATGATGTTATGGAAAGATCATACTGCTATTGAAGAAGCGGAACGCATAAATGAACTGGGCGCAACCTGGGGTGGAGAAGATTTCACAAAGTATGTGGGGGGTATTTATTCTTCAGAATGGTTTTGGGCAAAAATTGCACATGTGGTAAAGGAAGATAAAGCAGTCAAAAACAAGGCGTTCACATGGATGGAGCATTGCGATTTAATGACCTACCTTTTAATAGAGAACAAAGATTTAACATCGTTTAAAAGAAGCAGATGTGCGGCAGGCCATAAAGCTATGTGGCATGAAAGCTGGGGCGGTTTACCACCAAAGGAATTTTTGGAAAAGTTAGACCCATATTTGGCAGATCTGAGAGATAATCTGTATCAAGAAACATTTACATCAGACAAGGTTGCAGGAAATTTAAGTCAAGAATGGGCGGATAAACTAGGATTGTCAACGGAGACTGTTATTGCAGTTGGGACTTTTGACGCACACTCCGGTGCGGTAGGCGCAAAAATTGACGAACATGCTTTAGTACGTGTTATGGGTACATCTACCTGTGATATTATTGTGGCTACAGATGCAGATATTGATGGTAAGACCATAAAGGGTATTTGCGGACAGGTAAATGGTTCCGTGTTACCAGGATTTATAGGTTTAGAGGCTGGGCAGTCCGCGTTCGGTGATTTGTTGGCTTGGTTTAAGAATGTGTTGGATTGGCCAATTGAAAATTTAGTCATGACTTCTAACATTTTAACTGAACAGCAGAAGTCTGATTTGAAAATTGAAATCGAAAATGATTTTATTAAAAAATTATCTGATGCTGCAGAAGCTATACCATTATCGGAAAGCATACCTACGGCACTAGATTGGATCAACGGACGAAGAACCCCAGATGCGGACCAAAATCTTAAATGTGCTATTTCCAACTTATCTTTGGGGAGTAAGGCACCACATATCTTCAAAGCATTGATCAATGCCATTTGTTTTGGATCCAAAAAAATTGCTGACCGTTTTAAGGAAGAAGGTGTTAAAATAGATACGGTCATAGGTATAGGTGGGGTTGCCAGAAAATCACCCTATATTATGCAAACCTTGGCAAATGTAATGAACATGCCCATTAAGGTTGCCGCTTCTGACCAAGCGCCAGCTTTGGGTGCGGCGATTTATGCTGCGGTAGCTTCTGGCATTTATAACAATGTGGTAGAAGCAAGTTCCCATATGGGGAGTGATTATGAAGCGGAATATCACCCTCAAAAAGATACCGTTGAAACGTATGGGAAGTTAATGGAATCTTACAATGCATTAGGAGATTTCATTGAAACTTCAATTAAAAAAAATTAAAAGTATGGCTTCTAAATACAAAGCGTTAAAGGAAGAATGTTTTGAGGCGAATATTGAGCTTAATGATTTAGGCTTGGTCATTTATACCTTTGGTAATGTAAGTGCCGTAGATAGGAATAATGGGGTCTTTGCCATAAAACCTAGCGGTGTGCCTTATGAAAAGTTAAGGCCAGAGGATATTGTTATTTTGGATTATGACAATACTATTGTGGAGGGTGATATGAGACCTTCATCCGATACAAAAACACATGCGTACCTATATAAAAATTGGGCGCATATAGGCGGTATTGCCCATACCCATGCTACCTATTCGGTTGCGTGGGCACAGGCACAACAAGATATTCCTATTTTCGGTACCACACACGCCGATCACTTAACCGCGGATATTCCTTGTGCTGAACCTATGAGAGACAACCTTATAGAGGGAAATTACGAGCATAATACAGGTATACAGATCATTGACTGTTTTAAGGAACGAGGGTTACAATCAGATGAGGTTGAAATGATACTTATTGGTAATCACGGTCCGTTTGCCTGGGGCAAATCCGCAGCAAAAGCGGTTTATAATAGCAAGGTTTTAGAGACCGTTGCCCAAATGGCCTACCTTACCCTTCAAATCAACCCAAATGCGCCTCGCTTAAAAGAGGCATTAATTAAGAAACACTACGAGCGTAAACATGGCAAAAATGCCTATTACGGTCAATAACTATAAACACTTTATAAAATAAAATATGCTTAACAAGGAAATATGGTTTGTTACGGGCAGCCAAGATTTATATGGGGAAGATACACTGAAACAAGTGGCTAAGGATTCCCAACAAATAGTAGAAGGACTTAATGCTTCAGGTAAAATACCGGTACATATAGTATATAAGCCTACGGTAAAATCCCCTATGGAAATTACCGATATTTGTCTACAGGCAAGTTCCACTAAAAATTGCATCGGTATCATTACTTGGATGCATACTTTTTCACCGGCAAAAATGTGGATCAAAGGATTAAGTGTACTAAATAAACCTTTGTGCCATTTACATACACAATTTAATGCTGAGGTTCCTTGGGAAACCATTGATATGGATTTTATGAACCTTAACCAGTCTGCACATGGTGATCGCGAATTTGGTCACATGATGACTAGAATGCGTAAAAATAGAAAGATTGTTGTTGGGCATTGGCAAACGGAACATGTTCAACAAAAGCTAGGAAACTGGTCTCGAGTTGCAATGGGTTGGGACGAGTTTCAAAACCTGAAAGTTGCTCGTATAGGCGACAATATGAGGGAAGTATCCGTAACCGATGGAGATAAGGTTGAGGCGCAATTAAGATTTGGTTTTTCAGTAAACGGTTACGACTCTTCAGATGTTGTGGAGCATATAAATGCATTATCACAGGAAGAGGTAGATGAATTGGTCAAGGAGTATGAGGATAGTTACGTGCTTGGTGATAAATTAAAGACCAATGGTGCACAGCGACAATCTTTGATAGATGCTGCAAAAATAGAATTGGGTCTACGCAAATTTTTAGATGCAGGTGATTTTAAAGCGTTTACGGATACGTTTGAAAATCTAGGCGAGCTAAAACAATTACCAGGTATTGCCACGCAAAGATTAATGGCAGATGGTTATGGTTTTGGTGGGGAAGGGGACTGGAAAACATCCGCTTTGTTACGGGCTTTAAAGGTAATGGCCAGTGGTATGGAGGGTGGTACGTCTTTTATGGAAGATTACACCTATCACTTTACACCTCAAAAAGCCTATGTTATGGGCTCGCATATGTTAGAAATTTGTCCGTCCATAGCAGCGGCAAAACCATCTTGTGAAATTCATCCTTTGGGAATAGGTGGCAAAGAAGATCCGGTACGTTTGGTATTTAATTCTCCGGCAGGCCCAGCAATCAATGTTTCTTTGGTAGATTTGGGGAACAGGTTCCGCCTAGTAGTCAATGAGGTTGATGCTGTTGAACCTATGGGTAAATTACCTAATTTGCCTGTAGCAAGGGTGTTATGGGATGCTAAGCCAAATCTGGAAGTAGCGGCTACGGCATGGATATTAGCAGGTGGTGCCCATCATACCGTTTATTCACAGGCCTTGACCACAGAATTTATGGAAGATTTCGCCGATATGGCAGGTATTGAATTGGTGGTGATAGATAAGGACACTACCATTAGGGAGTTTAAAAATCAATTGAATGCCAATGAAGCATATTATCATTTATTTAAAAATAACCTATGACAAACCAAATATTATGAAACCAATTATTAAATTAAGTTATGTATTTGTGCTTATGTGCGCCATAGTATGTAACGTTAACTGTAAAGAAAAAGCAATGAAGGGCAACAGTGAAAATGACAAGGTAACTGCATCTAATACTGTTACTATTTCCAGGGCAGATTACGGTGTCACCAAAATAGGAGATAAAGTAGAGGAGTTTACACTTACCAATAAAGAGGGTATGGTAGTATCTATTATAACATATGGTGGTCGTATTACTTCATTAAAGACAGCTGACAAGGAAGGTCGCATGGAAAATGTGGTTTTAGGATTCGATAGCTTAGCACAATACGAAGAAAATAATCCATTCTTTGGTGCTTTAATAGGACGCTATGGTAACCGTATTGCAAAAGGAAAGTTCAGTTTAAACGATACAGAATATACGTTGGCCAAAAATAACGGGGAAAACAATTTACATGGTGGCTTAATTGGTTTTGATAAAGTAGTTTGGAGCGTAGAAGGAACCGAAGAAAATGACAATTCGGCTTCTTTGAAATTGAGCTATTTAAGCAAGGATATGGAGGAGGGCTTTCCCGGTAATCTAAAGACTACGGTTACTTACACCCTGAACAAGGACAATAGTTTGGATGTGCTATACCAAGCAACAACGGATAAAACTACCATTGTAAACCTTACACAACATTCTTATTTCAATCTTTCGGGCGATTTTTCACAGTTGATTCTGGATCATAAAGTGGAAATTAATGCCGATAAATTTGTACCGGTGGACGGGTCTTTGATTCCTACAGGGGAATTAGCTCCTGTTGAAGGTACACCGTTTGATTTTAGAACGGCCAAATTGGTAAGTGAGGGCATCAATGCGGATAATGAACAAATTGCTTTAGGCGGTGGTTATGATCATTGTTGGGCGTTAAACAATGCCGATGCAGGGTATCGTTCCGTGGCAAAGGCACACCACCCGGGAACAGGTAGAACAATTGAAGTTTTTACCGACCAACCAGGTATGCAGTTTTACTCTGGTAATTTTCTAGATGGTACATTGCCAAGACCAGAAGGAGGGGTATATGCAAAAAGAAGTGGTTTTTGTCTAGAAACACAACACTACCCAGATTCACCCAACCAACCAAATTTTCCTTCCGTGGTAGTCACACCAGAGGATAAATATGAAACCAAGACTACCTTTAAATTTTATACTAAATAACCACAGCCATGCAACAATTAGACAATTTTGATTGGATCAGTATATCCCTATACTTTCTTTTACTTGTAGGGGTAGCGATATGGGTCATCAGAAAAAAGGAAAACAATACTGAAGATTATTTTTTGGCCGGTAGAAATGTGGGCTGGTTTGTAGTAGGGGCCTCAATATTTGCATCCAATATTGGGTCTGAGCATGTTGTGGGTCTTGCCGGTACGGGTGCCAGTAACAAATTGCCCTTACTTATTTATGAAATTCAGGCTTGGGTTGTTTTAATCTTGGGCTGGGTGTTCTTACCCTTTTATGCCAGAAGTGGCGTTTTTACCATGCCAGAATTTTTGGAAAAACGTTTTGATGCCAGGTCCAGATGGCTATTGTCCATTTTCTCCATTGTAGCCTATGTGCTTACCAAAATTTCCGTAACCATTTATGCAGGGGGTGTTGTAGTGTCTGCGTTATTGGGCATAGATTTTTGGACCGGTGCAATAGCCACCGTCGTTCTTACCGGTATATACACCGTTCTTGGTGGAATGCGTGCCGTTGTATATACGGAGACCTTACAAGCCGTTTTGTTGGTGGTAGGTGCGGCTGTATTAACGTTCATTGGCTTGGATAAAGTTGGTGGATGGGGCAGTATGGTAGATACGTTAGGACCAGAATATTTTAATATGTGGAGGCCGGCAACCGATCCAGATTTTCCATGGCCATCCTTATTTATTACGAGTACTATAGTTGGTATTTGGTACTGGTGTACCGATCAATATATTGTTCAAAGGACGTTAACGGCAAAAAATATTAAGGAAGGACGTAGAGGAACCATTTTTGGAGCCTTGTTAAAACTTTTGCCGGTTTTCTTGTTCTTAATTCCAGGCGTTATTGCTTTGACCTTGAAAATGCGGGGCGAATTACATTGGGACAGTGCAGATGAAGCCTTCCCTGTGCTCATGAGTAATTTATTGCCATCTGGACTAAGGGGACTTGTTGCAGCGGGATTATTGGCCGCCCTAATGAGTTCCTTGGCATCGGTATTTAATTCATGTTCTACCTTGTTTACGGTAGATATCTATAAAAAATTAAAGCCAAATGCCCCAGAGAAAAAGTTGGTGAGAACTGGGCAGATTGCTACGGTATTTGTTGTTATCATTGGTATTATTTGGATACCCATTATGGCCAATATATCTGGTGTGCTTTATGAATATTTACAAAGCGTACAATCATATATAGCACCTCCTATTACCGCAGTGTTTTTACTAGGTATATTTTATAAGAGAATCAATGCTACGGGAGCTTTTGCTACCTTGGTAATGGGTATCGTGGTCGCTTTTGTTAGAATTGCCCTAGAATTGGTAAAAGGCAGTTTGGATCAAGATGGTATTCTATTTTATTTAGGCGATATGAATTTCTTAAGCTTTGGCGCGTGGTTCTTCCTATTTTGTTTACTATTCATGGTTGTAGTGAGTCTATTGACCAAAGCGCCGGATAAAGAGCAAATTGTAAATCTAACCTTTGGTACCATTACTGAAGAAGAGAAAAATAAAAATAAGAGCAGTTATAATTGGGTAGATATTGCTGTTTCTATCTTTATAATTTTAATTGTAATAGGTGTTATGATATTCTTTAACGGAAAATAAATACTTTCAACAATTTGATTAAAGACAGTAATTTCCATTAAGGGAGTTACTGTCTTTTTTATTATATATACTTGTGTTACAAATTTTTGTTATAGGGATAAGTATTGTTTATGATTGGTAATATTTTTAAGGGATAAAATATAGACTCATGCAAAAACCAAATAGAAGATTAGAAGGGCAAACCTGTATTGTTACCGGGTCAAGTGACGGTATAGGGGAGGCAGTAGCCAAAGCTATGGCTCAAGAAGGTGCCAATATGGTAATTAACTATCATAGCAGTAAGGAGGAAGCAGAGGAAGTTGCCCATTGGATTACCAAGAATAGCCTTTCCGGTAATGCCATTGTGATAAAATGTGATGTTAGTAAGGAAGATGAGGTACAATCCATGTTCAAACAAACGGTGACGGAATTTGGTACTGTAGATGTGTGTGTTGCCAATGCCGGTTTGCAACTAGACCATCCGTTGCATGAGATGCCATTAAAGGATTGGCAGCGCGTTATCGATGTTAATTTAACAGGTCAATTTCTATGTGCCAAAGAAGCTATAATAGAATTTAGGAGAAGGGGAATGCGTCCGGAAATTTCTAAATCATTGGGTAAGATTATTCATATGAGTTCGGTTCATGAGGTTATTCCTTGGGCAGGACATGCTAATTATGCAGCATCAAAAGGTGGTTTGGTAATGTTAATGCAATCTATTTGCCAAGAATATGGCCCAGATAAAATAAGGTGTAATTCCATAGCTCCTGGAGCAATAAAAACAGATATCAACAAAGATGTTTGGAGTACTAAAGAGGGCAGGGAAGGCATGTTAAAATTAATACCTTATAAACAAATTGGTGTGCCAGATGATATTGGTAGTGTAGCTAGTTGGTTGGCATCCGATGAGTCTGAATACATAAATGGGACAACTATTTTTGTAGATGGCGGTATGACATGTTACCCTGGGTTTACGGCCAATGGTTAATTTAAGTAAAATAAAAAAGCCGCCCAAGTGGGCGGCTTTTTGATATTAAATATTTAATCTTATTTCATTATTGGAGTATAATCAAATTTTTGACCACCTACTGATGCATCGGCCATTAAACCTGCTTTTGGTAAAGCAAATACTGCAACTCCATCTTTATATTTTGCATTAACGGATACCCCTGATTTTAAAGCTACCGCAGATGCTTCTGCAGAAAATTCAAACTCACCTTTTTTGAATTCTTCCAAATCGTTGGCAGTCTCAAAAAAGATAACTTCCGTAATTGCTTGTCCGCCAGCTTGTAAACCTACACTTAGTTTCTTTAAATCTGCCATACCTACTACTTCGCCATTTTCATATACGACTCCGTTACCAGATGCACCACCAATGATGAATCCGCCTTTACCAACATTCGGAAAAAGTACATAACCTGCTGAATTTGTGAAGAAAGGGTCTAAGCCAACTTCCATGGTCATTAATTTTTCCTTTGCTTCATTGGCATCGTTAATAATTTTTTGGTCCTTATCATTTTGGGCATTTACACCTAATGCCATAAATAGTACCAGACTTGCTGTTATTGTTTTTAAAATTTTCATGTGTTCTATTTTAATATTATACGTTCATTTTATAGTCCAAAATTACTGTTTGTAATAGGTGTAAATTGACGTATATCTTTTAATAATTAATGGTATTCATGAAAAAATTGTTTAACTGTTAAATGCTTGGTAAATATCCTTAAATACCTTAACACTATTTTAGAATACGTAAGATTTGCCGGTAAAACAAACCTGATGATTTTTCTTAAAAATTTGTTAATTTAAATTTTAATATATAAATTACCATTGAATTAATACGTTGAACGTGAACAAACAAGAAAGTGTTTTAGATTCAAAAACAATTGCCAATGGCATAGTGCTTTTAGCAATAATGTTATCGGCATTGTTGTATTTTAATAATGCTGCAGAAATAGAACGCGAAGTTGCCACGGTAATTTCTTCATCGTTGAATGATGTAAATCACAGTTTGGCGGAACAAGAATCTAGGAAATAATAGATTAAATACTGACCATTTACCTTAAACTACCGATAATCAATTATCGGTAGTTTTTTAAATTATTTTCCTCTTCCAACAACTACATTAGCTACCAATGCGGATATAATCATAAGGATACCTATACAACTCCATATGGTATATATATCACCAAACCAGGTAACGCCAATGATAATGGTAAAAATTACTTCAATATATTTTAATGGGGCTACTAAATTGGTTTTTGCAATTTGGAAGGCCTTGGTCATGAAAATCTGTCCAAAGAACCCAAATAAACCTAAGCTTATTAAGCGTATCCAATTTAATCCTGTTGGTAAAATCCAATCATTTATAGATAAAAGACCTCCAATGACCGTAGCAATGAACATGAAGTAATTTACAATGACCATTGGGTGATCACTATTACCTATTTTGCGTATCAATACATATACTAAACCACTGAAGACCGATGCTGATAGTACCAAAAGCAAACCGGTAGTATTTAATTCCTTATCAAAACCTTTTATAACCAAAACACCGGTAAAGGCTAGAATAAATAAAAACCATTGTATGGTTCGTAATTTTTCCTTTAAAAGAAACACAGCAATAATGGCAGCATAAATTGGCGCTAAATAACGTAATGAGACTGCGGTACCGGCAGGTAGGTACTGTAATGACATAAAAAAGAGACTCATGGCGGTGAGTCCGGCAATTGCCCTCATTGTCATTAGCTTTCGCTTATTTCCTAAGATTGGAATTCCCATAAGAAGAATATAGGATGTTCCCAACACCAAAGATCCAACAGATCTAAAGAAAACAATTTCAAATGTTGGAAAATCACTTAGATACTTTACGAACGAATTCATTAAGCTAAATGAAAACGTACTAATGATCATGTAAAATAGTGCTTTCCTCAAACCTTGTTTTTAGTGCAATACAATTGTAGTTCAAAACAAAGCTATATCTAAATGTTTACACAGCTATCATTTTTTTGTGTTGTTTACAACTAAAGAAAATTCATTGAATTTTAAAGATCAGGTATCATTAGACCATTAATTTTCTTTGTACAAGTATTTGATTGTTCCAAGTGGTAATAACTAACTAAATAATACGTCTAAAGTTATAGCTCAAAATAGTTTTTTGCATTATTATAGGAAATATCCTGTATCATTTTACCGATCCATTCCATATCATTGGGGAGCTCGCCATTTTCTATTTCTGTACCAAATAAATTACAAAGGATTCTTCTAAAATATTCATGACGTGGAAATGAAAGAAAGCTTCTGGAGTCTGTCAACATACCTATAAAACAACTAATAAGGCCTATGTTGGATAATGCATTCATTTGCTTTGTCATTCCGTCCTTTTGGTCTAAAAACCACCATCCAGAACCAAATTGAACTTTACCTCTAAGAGAACCATCATTAAAATTACCGATCATACTTGCAAATACCTCATTATCCCTAGGGTTAAGATTATAGATAATGGTTTTACACAATTGGTCTTGCCCATCTAGCTGATTTAAATATTTAGATAGGCTTTCTGCTTGTAGCCAATCGCCTATGGAGTCCCATCCCGTATTTGGCCCTAGTTGGTTAAGCATGCGGGTATTGTTGTCGCGTAAGGCTCCTAAATGAAATTGTTGTACCCAGCCTAGTTTATGATAGGTTTTGGAGAGAAACATTAATACAGCGCTTTTAAATTGATGTATTTCATCTTCAGAGATTAATTTTCCATCCATTTTCTTTTTAAAAACCGAATTCACTCCGTTTGTTGTGAATTCCGATGCGTACATATGTGACAAACCATGATCGGCTATTCTACATCCATTTTCATGAAAGTATTGTATTCTACTGGATAGAGCCTCTTGTAAAGTGTCTAACGAGTTAATTGAAATACCGGAAACATTGCCAAGTTGCTCTATATACTCATTAAAATTCGCAGCATCTATATGAATAGCATTATCTGGTCTAAAAGCAGTACTGACCTTGGTTTTAAATGTACTATTGGCAATACGCCTATGATGTTCCAAATTATCTGTAGGATCTTCCGTTGTACATAGAAATTCCACGTTCATAGTGTTGAGAAGTCCTTGGGTGCTGAATGCCGCTCCTTTCAATTGTTCATTGGCACGTTCATAAATGTCAGATGCACTTTTTGGTGTAAGCAATTCATTGATTCCAAAGTACCGCTGAAGTTCCAAATGGGTCCAATGATAAAGCGGATTTCTCATGGTATAAGGTACCGTCTGTGCCCATTTTAGAAACTTTTCCTTATCAGCGGCGTTACCGGTAATATATTCTTCCTTAACGCCAAGAGTTCGCATTGCCCGCCATTTGTAATGGTCACCATCTATCCAAACATTGGTTAGGTTGTTAAATTGACTGTTATTTGCGATTAATGCGGGCGGTAAATGATTATGGTAATCTATAATGGGCATTTTTCTGGCAAAATCATGATATAGTTCTTGAGAAAATTTATTTTCTAGTAAAAAATTACTGTTTAAAAAATTGCTCATAGTTGTTTAATTAGTTGGTTTCTTAGTAAGTAATGAATCTAGTTGTATGGTAATCTAGGTAGGAATTAATTTGAAATTTACATGGGACTATCGTCTACTTTAAAATCACCGGTGGTATATTGTAGACCATCCATCAAGAATTGTAATAGCTCTGGGTTTTGCAAACTTTGGGCATTGTGAGATGGGGAAGAATAAAACACCCTTCCTTTTCCGTGCCGTTTGATCCAGGCCACATAATTTATATTGTTAGCCGGTTCATGCCTAATATCTTCAATCTTATCCACTTCAAAATATAATAACGGTCTAAAATTATAATTGAAATATGAGTTTTTGAAAAAATAGGGTTCATCTATATGTTTAAGTCCATTTCCTTTAAAAGCTTTTACCAAAGGGTGTTTGCTGTCTACTTCCTTAATTTGTATTTGTTGTTGTTTTGGGTGATAATCAAAACTGCCACCGGTCATGTCACTAAAGGCCTTGGAGTTGTTCTGGACCACTATGGCCCCATGTAATATCATGAGTCCCCCACCTTTTTTAACATAATCCAATACATTCTGTTCGTAGATTTTGGCCTTTTTTATAATGGTATCTTCAGAAAGTGAACTATAATTTTTTAGTAAGTCATAAAACAAATCTCGCTTGGGACCGGTTGGGTTAGAGTTGTTCAAGACAACGGCGTCGTATTTTTTTAAGTTTTTTTTCTCAAAATTTTCAATATCAAAACCTATATGAACTTCAAAAGCCTGGGTTTTCTTACCAAAGAGCTTAAACAGTTCAATATTATGCGGAATGGTCCAATGGTCAAAACCGGTAGCTTTTGAAAAAACAAGTATTTTTCTCGTCTTATTGGTGTTAACGGTGGGTGTGGGTATGTTCTTTTCTAATTGTGCCAACCAATCATCCGTAATTTTTAAAGGTTTTAAACTTTGTGCAGATGAAAAAGAATAGCAAATAAATAAAAAATATAGGGTGGTTATAATACGTGATGTTGTCATTATTTTAATTTAATTGTGTGTAGATTCTCTTGTTATAAGTTGATGTCGTAATAGAATAGTGTTGGTTGATTGTAAATTGATAGAGCCTTTTAAATGGGCAATAATACTTTCTCCTGCAAGAACTCCCATTTTATGCCCCGGATAACTTATTGTGGTTAGGTTAGGACTAATTATTTCAGACACAGGGTCATTGTTAAATCCTACCACTTTTATATCCTCAGGTACACGAATACCAACTTTTTTTAATTCCTTAATGCAATTGGCTGCGTAATTGTCACTTGCTACAAAAATGCCGTCAATTTTTTTAGGTGAATTTTTAATGAAATCGATAACTGCGTGTATATTTTTAGGGTCTAGATCGGTTTCTATTAATGTATGCTCGTTAATTTCCAAATTGTGTTCCAATAAAGCGTTTTTAAAACCTTTAAACCTGTCTTGATATAATGTTCTTTTAAGATTTCCGCTAATATGTATTATGTTGGTGCACCCTTGTTCTATAAGGTGTTTGCCCGCTTCATAGCCTGCGGAACTATTGTCTATTAGTATAGTTGGACAATGGGGAAGGTCAATGACCCTATCAAAAAATAGTAAAGGTATTTTACGATCGGTAAAGTTTTTAAAATGTTGGTAGTCTTTGGAGTCGTGGGCCAAGGAAACAAGTAAGGCGTCTACACCACTATCTAGCAGGGTTTTGGCATTTATCTTTTCTTTTTCTTCAGACTCTAATGATTGGCTAATGATTAAATTATAGCCTACTTCATTTGCAACCTCTTCTATACCTGCAAGTACCGTAGACATAAAATATGAGTTCAATCTTGGTACAATGACACCAATAGTATTGGATTTTTGATTGCTGAGATTTGCTGCAAATTTATTGGTTCTGTAACCCACTTCATTCGCTTTATCTAAAATACGCTTCTTGGTAGCGTCGCTAATGGAATGGTGGTTATTTAAACTCCTACTTACAGTTGCCGGTGAAACACTTAGCATTTTTGCCAAGTCGTAAATAGTAATCTTTTTAGGCATTTGGTGGCTTTTAACGCAACAAAGTTACGCAACTTTTATTAAATATTGCGTAACATTTAGTTTTTTAATAAAAAAATACTTCTATAATTATCGTTTATAAGATAATTATAGGGTAAAAATGAGGATAAGTATGCTTTGTTAACAAAAAATTAATGCAATCGGTTGCATAATAGAATAGTATTATATAGATTTGTCTTTAAATGTGATACTTACACTTTAAAATGAGTAATTATAATCAACCTAATTAAAGATTCATGAAAAAAATTATCAAACTCAAAATTCGGGAAAGGGCGGGTTTAACAATGACCTTGGTGTTATTGTTTATTTCGTTTACGGCCTTTGCCCAAAACGGTACCGTAGTGACCGGTACAATTACGGATGCGAACAATATTCCTATACCGTACGCTAATATTTTAGAAAAAGGAACGAGCAATGGTGCGGTTTCTGATTTTGATGGCAACTACTCCATTGAAGTGGCAGACGTCAATACCTCGGAAATTATCTTTTCGTTGATCGGTTTCAAATCGCAAACAATTCCTGTTGCAGGTAACGCAACCATAAATGTTACTTTGCAAGAAGATGTTGCTAATTTGGAAGAAGTTATTGTCGTAGGATACGGTAGCCAAAAAAAATCAGATGTAACGGGTGCGGTTGCAAGTGCTAACATTGAAGCTTTTAAGGATTCGCCCAACACCAATATTGCGCAAAGTTTGCAAGGTACGGTGGCCGGCCTTAATATTGGTCAGGTAAATGCCTCTGGAGCAACTCCGGAAATTTCCATTCGTGGTCGTGTTTCTATAAGTGGTAGTCAAAGTGTACTAATAATTTTAGATGGTGTCCAATACAATGGAAGCCTTTCCTCTATTAATCCTAGTGATATTGAGTCCATAGATGTATTAAAAGATGTAAGCTCTACAGCTGTTTATGGTGCGCAAGCTGCCAATGGTGTTATTTTAATTACTTCAAAAGGAGGTAGGAGAAATCAAAAACCTAAAATATCGGTTACTTCTTCTTATGCAACCTTGAAATCTTCTGTTGACAACCGGCCATTAAAAAGAGCAGAATATATTGATCATATTAATATGCAACTTTATGATTTACGTTTTCTTGGTCCGGATTATACAACGCCAAATCCTGACTATCCTGGTTATTTTGCAGACGGATTAGAAATAAACGCGAATTTTGAATTGCAGTCGGATACCAACCCGGGAGAGTTCAGTGATAATGATTATGACTGGTGGGGCAATGGTACACAAACAGGTTTCGTTCAGCAGAATGAAATTAGCGTTACAGGAGCTTCAGAAACCACAAGCTATCTCATTTCTGCAGGTTTAACTGAGCAAGAGGGTATTATAATAAATGATAATTTTTCTAGAAGGAGCCTACGTGTTAATCTGGATACAAACATATCTGACTCTTGGAAAGTTGGAATACAGACATTTGGTTCATTTGTTAAACAAGATGGCGATGAGCCATTTTTGTCACAGCTAAGAAACTTTTCACCCTTGTTAGTACCTTATAGAGAGAATGGTGAATTAATTCCTAATCCTGCAGGAACCATTGAACCTAATCCTTATCAAGGTCAAAATACACAGGATTATGAGCGTAAAGACTACTTTTTTGCTAATTTATATTCAGAAATAGACTTACCGTTCGTAAAAGGCCTGTCATACCGTATTAATTTTGGTAACAATTATAGGATAGAAAAAAGATATGGTTCCAGTATTTATGGAGCTGGTTTAAGAGGTGATGCCGGTAAGAATATCTTATTTTATAGAGATTATACTCTGGATAATCTTTTAAATTATAATAGGACATTTGGTAATCATGAAATTGGAGCTACACTTCTTTATGGGGCTATAGAAAGGAAAGAAGAATTTACAAATGCATATTCTGTAGATTTCGATAGATTGTCTTTAGGGTATAATAAGTTGTCCATAGGAGGTGTTCAATCCGTAAGTTCTGGTGCATTTACGGAAGCTTTAAATTATCAAATGTTTAGGGTGAATTATAAATATGATAATCGATATATTTTAACAGGAACGATAAGAAGAGATGGTTTCTCTGGTTTTGCCGCTAATGAAAAAACGGCTTTCTTTCCTTCTGGTGCATTTGGATGGATAGCGTCAAATGAATCATTCTTGGAAGATGTAAATTGGATAGATAACCTAAAATTAAGAACAAGCTATGGTGTCGCTGGTAATCAAACTAGTAAATATAGTTCATTGGCCAGACTGGCGACTCGTGCTGCTTATGTTTTTGGAGACGGAGGAGAGCCTGCATTTGGTCAAGAACTATCGTCCTTGGCGAACCCAAATTTACGATGGGAAAAAACAGCAGGTCTTAATGTAGGGGTAGATTTTAACTTGTTTGAGAATAGATTAAACGGTAGTATAGATGCCTATAAGAACATTACGGATGATTTATTGTTTTCTGTCAGAATACCTTATCTCACCGGTTTCAGTAATATACAGACCAATGTCGGAAAGATTCAGAATACTGGTTTAGAGGTAACGTTAACCGGAGATATTGTCAGGAATGATAATTTTAGTTGGACGGCTACTGCAAATTACTCTACCAATAAAAATGAGATTTTGGAGCTTACCGGCGAAGATGCTGATGGTGACGGTGTAGAAGATGATTTAATTCAAAGTGAATTGTTTATAGGGGAATCTATAAATGCTATTTATGATTATGAAGTAGATGGTATCTATCAAATAGGTGACGATATACCAGATGGATATAGAATTGGAAATTATAGAATTGTGGATCAAAATGGGGATGGTATTATTACCCAGGCAGATGATCGTAAAATCATTGGTACAAAGGATCCTTCTTATGCAATATCTCTTTTAAATACCTTTAAATATAAGAACCTTTCTTTCAGTTTCTTTTTAAATTCCATACAGGGTAATGATGGCAACTACATATCACGTAATGATAATGCACTGTATAGAAATGCAAATACCTTGTATCAGAATGTGGTGTCTGGTATAGACTACTGGTCTCCAGAAAATCCAGATGGTCTAAATGCTATGTCTCCAAATAGACCGGGTATCGCTGGTACGCGATATGAGAATAGAAGTTTTATACGATTACAGGATGTTAATTTAAAATATAGTTTTGATCGTAAAATTCTGGAAAAATTGTCCTTATCTGAATTGAGTATTTTCCTAAGTGGTAAAAATTTGGCTACTTGGACAGATTGGAACGGTTTTGATCCGGAATATCAAAAATCGGATGAAAATATATACGGTGTTGGTCTAACAACAGGAGGAAGACCGGTACTAAAAGGATATTCAATGGGTATTAATTTATCATTTTAAAAAAAAAGACATGAAAAAATCAATTATATTTTTAGCAATAATCTCGTTTTTTTGGTCTTGCGACGAGGATTTTTTACAAGAAACACCAGAGGATTTTCTAAGTTCGGCAAATGCGTTTGAAACCTATACGGATTTTAATTCATCCATAAATAACATGTACTTCTTGGTTAGAAGACAGTTTTATAATAGGGATGAGAACAGACCTTTTGATTTTCTGTATGGTACGGATTTAGTATTTGACGGAGAGCCGGGAGGCACTCAAAGACATGGTAATATGGTACAAGCGTATGATCCCGCTGGTTCCATTGCAACGACTCATTGGAATTTGTTGTATAAAAACATAGCAGAGGCAAATACTGTTATAGAACTTGCCCCGTTATCTGAAATGACTGATGAAGAAAAAATAGAAATTCTTTCTCAAGCGCATTTTTTCAGAGGGTTTGCCTATAATGTATTGGTAACTTTATATGGAGGCGTACCCATCGTAACGGATGCTATTATTGAGCCAAAGATTGATTTTGTTAGAAACACGAGGGAAGAGGTGTTAAACCAAGTTATTGAAGACTTGAGTTTTGCTGCGGCCAATTTACCAAGTATTGGAGAAGCTGAGGATGGTAAAATCAATAATTTGGTTGCTATGCATTATTTAGGGGAAGCACAGCTTACTTTAGGAAATAACACAGAGGCAATCACATCTTTATCCGCTGTTATCAATGATAGTAATACCGCTTTAATGACGGATCGTTTTGGTACACGTTCAGGTGAGGAACCTGGTGATGTGTTTTGGGATTTGTTCAGAAGGGGCAACCAAAATAGGTCTATTGGAAATACAGAAGCATTATGGGTTATACAGTTTGAATTGGATGTTCAAGGTGGGGGCTTGCAATCAGGTAGTCGAGGAGGGTCATATGCTTTTGAAAGACACTTTGGTCCTTTGTTAAGATTTGCACCGTTTAATTCTTGGCCCGTTGGTGATTACACCGGAGGTCGTGGAATTGGCTGGGGTATTACTACGGAATATTATACGAATACGGTTTGGGGCGGTGATGCTAGCAATCCAGATTTTGTGAATGATATTAGAAACGCCAACCATAACTTTGTAAGGGTATTCAATAAAGATAATTCATCCGCCTTGGCTTTATTGGCCGAAGAAATTGGAAGGGATACCGTGTGGTCTACGGAAACACAGCCGCGTATCAGGGAATTCTATGCATTCCCAACTAAAGTGACCACACCTTATAATCACCCAGATGGCTTATTAAGAAATAGTGACGTACCGTATGCCTTGACATCTTCTGCAGGAGGTACCTATACAGATCAATATATGTTAAGATTGGCAGAAACGTATCTTCTAAGGGCAGAAGCGTATTTGGCAAACAGTCAGCCCCAATTGGCGGCAGATGACATTAATATGGTGCGTAGTAGGGCAAATGCTTCTTTAGTTGAAGCTAGTGATGTAACCTTGGATTATATTTTAGATGAGCGTGTTCGTGAGTTAGGTTTGGAAGAAAAGCGTAGACTTACGCTTATGAGAACCAATACAATCTATGAGCGTGTAATGGATCATAATCCGTTTTATGTAGAAAACGGTATGCAGCCTCATTTTAACCTTTGGCCAATTCCGGCGGATGAGATTGAAGGTAACCGTGGCGCAGAATTGGTTCAAAATCCTGGATATAATTAAGATAAAATATAACAAAACTTCAGAATTTAGTAGTTGAGGTACTTTTAATAGAAGCTATTGATTATCTTGAAGTTGTAAATAAATGAACAAGAACTATTAAGGTGAAAACCTTAATAGTTCTAACAAAGTTGTGAGTTGAGTTAGTTTAAACTACCGTTGCCCAAACCTGTATTTATGAAAAATATATTATTAATAGTAGCTTTTATAGTTCTAATATCTTGTAATGAGGATCAAAAAAAATATCAATATAAAATACAGGAGGGTAGCGGTTTATTAACCAATGGACCTTTGTCCATAGATTTAGGGGAGTTAGATAGTGAAACCATTGCGTTGTTCAATGGGGATGAAATTGTTCCTTTTGATGTTGATCCGGTTGCAAAGAAATTATGGTTTATACATAATACGGATAGAACGGGTGATTACACTATAAAAATACAATCTGCTCCTTCTACAGTTTCCAAAACATATTCAGCAGTTAAAAAAGATGGGGATTTAGTACTTAAAAGAGACAAGTCTTCATTGGTGGGGTATCGTTATGGAATGCATTATCCTCCTAAAGGTGTTGATTCCATTTTTAAAAAATCAGGATTTATTCATCCAATTATTACTCCAAAAGGAGATACTTTAACTAGAATTAATCCGCCTGATCATTGGCATCATTATGGAATCTGGGGACCATGGACACATACCCGTATAGATACTACGAGGGTAGATTTTTGGAACCTGGGTGATGGTCAAGGAACCGTTCTTTTTAAGGAGTTTCAAAGTACTACCAACGGCGCTGTCTCTGCAGGGTTTAATGCAGTTCAGGAGCATTTGGATTATAAGACCCATCCGCAACCGCAAGTGGCATTAAATGAGAATCTTCAAGTAAAACTGTGGGACCTTGGTAGGGAGGATCGTTATATGCTGGATTATACGTCTACTTTTACCACACCTTTAGAAGATGGAATTCTGTTTGAAGCATATAGATATGGTGGTGGCTTAGGTATGCGTTTTACGGAAAGATGGCATAAGGATAACTGTCAAGTATTAACCTCAGAAGGTGAGGATCGCTTAACAGCGGATGGTACCAACGCAAAATGGGCCATTGTAAGTGGAGCGTCCAGTGATGGTAAAGGAACCAATGGTATTTTGTTTTTAAGTAATCCCAACAATAGAATGCATCCAGAACCTATGCGTGTTTGGCCCATAGACGGTAATGGAGGTAGGGGAGATATGTTTTTTGAATTCTGCCCGATACGCCATGAAGAATGGCAAATTGAGCCCAATAAAACATACGAATTAAAATATAGGATGATTGTTTTCGAAGGAACATTATCTAAGGAAGAAGCAGAAGCCTATTGGCAATCTTTTGCTCAACCAAATCAAGTACAACCAATCGCAAATTAAAATATAAATAGATGCAAAGAAGAAATTTTATCAAAAAATCATCAATGGGTACTGCAGCTGCTGTTGCGTTTCCAACGATTGTACCTTCAACGGTTTTTGGAAAAAATGCACCAAGTAATAAAATAAACATTGGGCAAATAGGATGTGGTCGTATAGCCCGTGACCATGATATTCGGGATACCATTAGATTTGATAATGCCAGGTACGTGGCCGTGTGCGATTTGGATAGTAAACGTATGAACGATGCCAAGGTTTTGGTAGATGGTTATTACAAGGGAAAAACCGGGAAGGACAAGTATATGGATACCAAAATGTACGGTGATTATCGAGAAATGCTCATGAATAAGGATATTGATGCCGTTGTGATCAGTACTCCAGATCATTGGCATTCACAACCGGCCATGGAGGCGGCTATTGCCGGTAAGGATATTTATCTTCAAAAACCTACATCTTTAACGGTCAAGGAAGGACAGCAGTTACGAAAAGCGGTGTTAGATAATAATGTAATCTTACAAGTTGGTACCCAACAGCGTGCAATGCCGCAATTTAGAGTTGCTGCAGAATTGGTGAGAAATGGTAGAATTGGAAAGATACATACCGTAAAGATAGGATTGCCCGGAGACCCAGCTGGTCCAGAGGCTCCTGAAATGCCTATTCCTAGTAACCTTAATTATGATATGTGGTTGGGGTCTACCCCAGAAGTACCTTATACAGAGATTGGGGTGCATCCACAAGATGGTTATAGTAGGCCAGGCTGGTTAAGACATCGTAATTATGGCGCGGGTATGATTACAGGTTGGGGCCAACATCATTATGACTCTGCCGCATGGGGTATGAATACAGAATTGTCCGGACCTACCTCCGTAGAGGCCTTGGCAGAATTTCCTAAATCTGGCTTATGGAACGTTCACGGAGATTTCTTTGTTAAGCATGAGTATGATAACGGAATTACGGTTTATACCAGTGGAGGATATACCAACGGTATTAAGTATATTGGTGATGACGGGTGGATCTTTGTTTCTAGGGGTAGTTATACGGCTTCTGCTACCGATCCTGTAGATAAAGAGAAAAGTTCAAGGGCGTTAAATGCATCGGATCCAAAAATATTGGAATCGGTTATCGGTGAAAATGAAATTCACTTAGAAAAAATTGATGACCAACACGGTAATTGGTTAGAATGTATTAAATCACGTAAAGCACCTATATCACCCATAGATAAAGGGCATAAAGCATGTACTGTTTGTTTAATTAGTGATATTGCTATGCAGTTTTCCCGTAAATTGAACTGGGATCCTGAAAATGAATGGTTTATTAATGATCCTGAAGCTAACGCCATGTTAGAGAGGGTTCAGCGTAAACCATATGGTACCAATTATGTAAAAGTTTAAAAAATATGCAAGCTCCTTCGTTTAAGAATGATGAAGGTGTTATTTTTAATGCCAATGCATTAAAGATCAAGCTTCTTAAATATGATATGAATATGACCACCGTTAGTGGTCATATTTTTTAGTAAAATGTAGAGAATGAAAACAACATTTAAATTAAAAATGATCGTAGCACCAGCAATTTTTCTTTGCCTTTCCTGTGCGCAGGAGACAAAGCAAAAGGAAGCTGTAAAGGAGGAAACCCAAACGGTTAAGTTAATGACCTTGGACCCAGGGCATTTTCACGCTGCACTCGTACAAAAGACCATGTATCCATTAGTTGATTCTACCATTCATGTATTTGCACCAAAAGGACCAGAGGTAGATGATTTTTTAAATAAGATTGAGCAGTACAATTCTAGGGATGAGCATCCTACCGCATGGAAGGTAAATACCTATTTAGAGGATGATTATTTAAATAGGATGGTGACGGAAAAGCCTGGTAATGTTATGGTCGTTGCGGGTAAAAACTCCAAAAAAATAGATTATATCCTAGCCGCCGTAAAAGCGGGTTTAAATGTGTATGCGGATAAACCTTTGGTCATTAATTCAGATGGTTTTAACAAGCTTAAAGAGGCATTTAAAATTGCTGAAGAAAAAGGGGTGCTGATCTATGATATCATGACAGAGCGTTTTGAGTCTACCACCATGATGCAAAAGAAATTTTCAACGTTACCTAGTGTATTTGGCGACTTGGTTAACGGTACTGCTGAAGAACCGGCCATAAGCAAGGAAAGCGTTCATCACTTCTATAAATATGTGTCCGGAAAACCATTGGTAAGGCCGTCTTGGTTTTTTGATGTAAATGAAGAGGGTGAAGGTATCGTAGATGTTACCACTCACTTGGTAGATTTAGTACAGTGGGAAGCTTTTCCAGGCCAAATAATAGATTCATCACAAATAGAAATGGTAAAAGCACGTAGGTGGCCAACTGTTCTCTCCTTAAAAGAATTCCAAGATGTTACAGGTATGGAATCCTATCCAGATTATCTTGAAAAAGATATCAAGGAAGATGGCTTAAATGTGTATTGCAACGGGGAAATGACCTATAAGATTAAAGGAAAGTTCGCAAAGGTTTCCGTAATTTGGAATTACAGGGCTCCAGAAGGTACCGGTGATACGCATTATAGTATCATGCGCGGAACAAAATCTAACCTGATCATTAAACAGGGCGAAGAGGAAAATTACAAGCCCGTTCTTTATGTAGAATCTAAATTGGGCAATGATTTTGAGAAAACCCTTAAATTGGCGGTACAAAATGAAATAGCGGAAGAATTTCCAGGTACAACCGTGGAAAAAATAGAGGATGGTAAATGGAAAATAGGTATTCCTGACAAATTTAAGATCGGTCATGAAGCCCACTTTGCACAGGTTACATCAAATTATTTAAAGTATTTAGAATCTGGCAAACTGCCTTCGTGGGAGGTTCCCAATATGTTGACCAAATATTATACCACTATAGCCGCATATAAAAAAGCAAAAGAAAATTAAATGAACCAGTTACTGTCTTTAGAAAACAAAAATTACGCTCTATCTGGAGGTACGGGCACCTTAGGTGGATCAATTGCCGAATATTTGGTAAGGAACGGGGCTCAAGTACTATTATTAGGAAGGTCAACGGAAAAATTACAGGCCAAACAAACCGAGTTAAATTCAATTGTTCCCAACAGTACCTTTATTTTTAAGGTAGATGTTATGGATGAAAATGAGCTCCTTAATTTAAAGGAAGTCATTAAAAAAGAATTTAAGCAATTAGACGGACTCGTAAATCTTGCAGGGGGCAACATTCCCGGGGCAACTTTAAAACCGGAACAGACTATTAGGGATATTGCCATGGGTGATACCCGTAAGGTGGTGGATATTAATTTGTTCGGTACCGTAATTCCTACAGTTATACTTAGCGAAATCATGGTAGAGCAAGGATATGGGTCTATTGTAAATATATCCTCAATGGCTGCCAAGCAAAGTATCTCTAGGGTTTTAGGATATTCAATGGCCAAGGGCGCTATAGATATCTTTACCAAATGGATGGCAAATGAGCTAGCTTCAAAACATGGGGATAAAATTAGGGTAAACGCAGTAGCGCCCGGATTCTTTATAGGTAATCAGAATAGAAGGCTTTTAACCAACGAAGATGGTTCGTATACGGAACGAGGTAACAGTATAATCAAGAATACTCCCATGGGGCGTTTTGGTGATGCCTCTGAACTTAACGGTATGGTACACTATTTGTTAAGCGACGCTTCTAGCTTTGTTACTGGTAGTATATTTGATGTCGATGGTGGATTTAGTTCTTTTTCTGGTGTGTAATCCATTACATTTAGTACGCTTTTTACCTATTTAAAACCAATAAAACTGAATTATATAATATACAAAAGTATTTGTTCGTATAGCTTATGGAATATTTAAAAAAAACTTTTCGCTGGTTTGGACCTGAATTTGGTGTAGATCTGGCAGACATTCGTCAATTAGGGGTAGAAGGAATAGTAGCGGCTTGTCAAAACGTGCCTGTGGGTGATGTTTGGCCCGTAGCTACCATTGCAGCCCTTAAAAACGAAATAGAGGCCCATAATATGGAATGGACGGTAGTTGAAAGTGTAAATATACATACCGCCATAAAATACGGATTGCCAGAAAGGGATCAGTATATTGCCAATTATATCCAAACATTAAAAAACCTTGCTGAAAACGGTATATATGATGTTTGCTATAACTTTATGCAATTAATAGATTGGACCCGTACTGATCTGGACTATATTTTGCCTACTGGTGCTTCTGCCTTGCGCTATAGTCCAATTTCAGCTGCTGCGTTTGACCTCTTCATCTTAAAACGCGAACAAGCAAAAGAATCATACCCAGAAGAAGTTTTTAAAGAAGCAAAAGCTTATTTTGATGCACTTTCCGCTGAAGGTAAAAAGAAATTGGAGGAATCTATATTGGCTGGTATGCCGGGCTCTAGAAAACTGATCGCATTAGAAGAGTTCAAAGCCAACCATGCTACCGTATTAAAAATTAGTAAGACAAAACTGCAGGAAAATCTGTCCTACTTTTTAAATGCCATAATTCCAGAAGCAGAGAAAATTGGCGTTCGTATGGCAGTACATCCAGATGATCCACCTTTTTCTGTTTTTGGCGTACCAAGAATTGTTTCTAATTATGAGGAAATAAAATTTTTGCTGGACTGTTGCCCATCACCAAGTAACGGATTAACCTTTTGTTCGGGTTCTTTAGGAGCTTCTGCAGACAATGATTTGGTGAAAATTATAGAAGATTTTGGGGACAAGATTCACTTCATTCATCTAAGGAACGTTGCAAGATCAAATGATGGTAGTTTTTATGAGGCGGAACATTTAGGAGGTTCCGTTGAGATAGATAAGGTTATGAAGGCCATTGTTGAACAACAACAAAAAAGGGAAAATACAGGTAATGGCGTGGTAAGAATTCCTATGAGGCCAGATCATGGACATGTATTATTAGACGATAAAAAAAGACAGAATGAATTTTATTCTGGCTATTCATTAATTGGTAGGGCCATGGGCTTGGCTCAATTATCTGGTTTGGAAAAAGGGGTGCGTTTAGGCCTTAAAATATAATGTGTTACATGATTTTAGAGAAGAATAAATATATGAGGTTATCACGCGGCAAACTTTGTGCTCTGGCACTTATTTGCAGTTTGTTCGTTTTTAATTCCTGCGTTATGGATTCTGATAAGAAAACGCTCTTCTTTGCACACTCTTTGCCTACAACACACCCGGTACACAAAGGAATTCTTGCTATGAAAGCATCCTTGGAAAAAAAATCTAACGGAAAACTGGAAGTAAAAATATTCCCCGATGGCCAATTGGGTACGGAGCGTGAAGTTTTGGAATTGTTGCAAATAGGAAGTATTGCCATGACCAAGGTTAGTGCGGCATCCATGTCCAATTTTGCACCGGCATACCAAGTAACCAGTATACCGTATCTGTTCAGGGATAGGGAGCACCTGTTTAACGTATTGGAAGGGGAGGTTGGCAAAGATTTGCTGGAAAGTAGTTCTGCCTACCTATTAAGAGGGCTTTGTTTTTATGATGCTGGTGCCAGGAGTTTTTATGCAAAAAAGAAATCGGTAAAAACCCCAAGTGATCTAGATGGCATGAAAATCAGGACTATGAACGACGAGATGTCGGTAAATATGGTCAATACCTTAGGAGGGTCGGCAACACCAATGGCCTACGGTGAACTATATACCGCCCTACAACAAAATGTAGTGGATGGGGCAGAGAACAATATACCTTCTTTTGTAACCTCTAACCATTATGAGGTTTGTAAATATTACACCTTTGATGAGCATACCATGGTGCCTGATGTTGTGGTAATTGGCACTAAGTTTTGGAATACCCTCAATGAACAAGAACAACAATGGCTTCAAGATGCGGCCAATGAAAGTGTTGAAAAACAAAAACAGTATTGGCAAGAGACCGTTGCGGAAAACATGGAGGTATTAAAAGAAGCTAATGTGGAATTTCTATACCCTGATAAATCAAAATTTTCAACAAAAGCTTCAGGTGTAATGGAGAGGATGATGAAAGATGAAAAAATGAAAACAGTAATTGAGAAAATTCTGGCCCAATAATGCAAAAAGTATATAATATTCTAAATTCATGTATTGAATACCTCTTGGTAACCATATTTGGTCTCTTGGTCATTGATGTTGTCTGGCAGGTGGTTTCACGTTATGTAGTTGGACAATCTAGCTCCTTTACAGAGGAATTTGCACGTTTTTCTTTAATATGGTTAACGGTATTGGGTGCTGCATATATCAACGGACAAAAAGAAGGACATTTATCCATGGATTTTCTACTGTCTAAATTAACCGGGGAAAAAAGAAAGAAACGGCAAAAGGTCATACAGATCTGTATGGCGGTTTTTGCGCTTATCATTATGGTGATAGGTGGGGGTAACTTGGTATATACCACCTTAAGCCTTGGTCAAACATCATCCGCGTTACATATACCACTGGGGTATGTTTATGCAATTGTGCCACTTTGCGGCTTGATCATTATTTTCTTTTCTATCTACAATATTAAAAAGCAAAATTTTTTATAGATGAGTATTGAACTTATTAGTGTATTGGTATTGTTTATAAGCTTTGCAGGATTGCTGGCCTACGGTGTTCCGGTAGCATATTCCATTGGTATATCTACTATGCTGGTATTATTGATCAATATCTCATTTTTGCCATCGGTAACCACGGCAAGCCAACGTATGACTACGGGCATTGATAATTTTGCCCTACTTGCCATTCCATTTTTTATTTTGGCGGGTGAGCTTATGAATAGAGGTGGCGTGGCCAAAAGGCTTATTGATTTTGCAAAGTCTTTGATTGGTAGTTTGCCGGGTGGTCTGGCGTATGTCAATATTATTTCAGCCATGCTTTTCGGTGCCATTTCTGGTTCTGCAATTGCTGCGGCATCTGCAATAGGAAGCACCTTGACAGATAAAATGGAAAGTGAGGGGTATCCTAGAGAGTTCAGTGCGGCGGTTAATATTAGTTCTTCCACAACAGGGTTATTGATTCCTCCTAGTAATGTACTTATAATCTTTGCACTTGCAAGTGGCGGTACAGCTTCGGTTGCCGCATTGTTTATTGCGGGTTACATTCCTGGTATTTTGGTGGGGTTGGCCATAATGCTAATGGTATACATCTATGCTAAACGTAAAGGATTGCCCAAAGCTGATCGGGTTGGTTTTAAAAAGTTGTTTACGGATTTTAAAAATGCCTTTCTAAGTCTTACGTTGTTGTTCATTGTGGTTGGGGGTATCGTTGCCGGTATTTTTACAGCTACGGAGGCTGCGGCCATCGCCGTAGTTTATGCTGCATTGCTAGGCTTTTGGAACAAAGAATTAAAAGTTGGCGATTTTAAATCCATTTTATTGAAAAGTGCAAGGACAACGGCTATTGTTATGTTTTTAATAGCGACTTCCATGGCCATGTCCTGGTTATTCTCTTTTGAAGGTATACCACAAATGTTAACGAGCTTATTGGTAGATTCCGTCAGTAATCCTATTGCTGTATTCTTACTTATCAACCTCATATTATTAATTGTAGGAACATTTATGGATATGACACCTGCGGTGCTCATTTTTACACCCATTTTTTTACCTGTTGCCATGGCTTTAGGTATGCATCCTGTACAATTTGGTATGGTTATAGTATTAAATCTTTGTATAGGGGTATGTACGCCTCCAGTAGGCACCTTACTATTTGTAGGTAGTGGTGTGGCAAAAGTACCGGTAGCCAAAGTCATTAAACCTTTAATTCCTTTATTGATAGCCATGGTAATCGTTTTGATGCTGATTACTTATTTTCCTTCTATTTCCTTATGGCTGCCAAGGGCATTTGAACTTATTGATTAATAAACCTATTATTCATTTAACTTAATCATATTTTATTGCATGCGCATATTTGTTTTCCCCCTGATCGTATTTTGTTTGGCAATATTTTCGTGTAAAAATAGCTTTTCTGAAACCGAAGTTTCCTTGGATGATTATAACATAGAAGATGGCTTTAACCTTAAAGTGGTAGCTGCAGAACCCTTACTTAAAGCACCTGTTGCAATAGATTTTGATGCTAAAGGTAGAATTTGGGTAGCACAAATGCCCGGTTATATGAGTGATATGCAAGGGTCCAGAGAGGATGAGCCAATTGGTAGTATTCGTATTCTAGAGGATTTAGATGAGGATGGTGTTGCCGATCACACCAAGATATTTATGGATAGTATTGTAATGCCAAGGGCATTGGCCCATGTTTATGGAGGTTTACTATATGCTGTTCCACCAAATTTATGGTTTGTCGAGATTGAAAACGATAAACCGGTGAACAAGGTTTTGGTAGATTCTATCTATGCGGTAGAGGGTAATCCTGAACATCAACCAAACGCTTTGGAATTGAATATTGATAATTGGATCTATAATGCAAAATCCAATTTTAGATATCGAAGACATAAGGGAGTATGGCAAAAGGAGCCCACAACTTTTAGGGGGCAGTGGGGTATGAGCCATGATAATTTTGGAAGATTGTATTATAATGATAATTCAAGAATTTTACTGGGAGATTATGTGCTGCCAAATACCTTGATCAATAATTCATATTTTACTCCCAGGGCTAGTGTAGACAAGCTGTTGACCAATGACCAGCGCGTTTATCCCAGTCATGCCACATCCGTTAACAGAGGTTATGCAAATGGTGTGTTAAATGCCGATAGTGTTCTGGTTAATGCTACTGCCGCCTGTAGTCCATTGGTTTATAGAGGTGGGGCCTTTCCTAGTTCCTTTGATGAAAATGTATTTGTCTGTATTCCGGAAGGAAATCTAATTAAGCGTACTTTACTTAATTTTACAGGTGATTCCGTAATCGCAAAACACGCTTGGGAAAACAAAGAATTTTTAACCTCTACGGATGAAGGATTTCGACCGGTAAGCATTAAAAATGGCCCGGATGGTAGTATGTATGTAGTAGATATGCACAGGGGTATGATAGGGCATCATGCCTATTTAAGTCCGTACCTTAAAGAAAAGACAAAAACTACACGTATAGATACCATAGTAGATTTTGGGCGTATCTTTAAAATTAAACATGATAACGCTCCTACCACAAAAATATCTGATTTCAATGCTCTGAACGGTACTGAATTGGTATCACTTTTATCTCATGAAAATGGCTATATAAGAGACCGGGCACAACATTATTTAATCTTTAAGGAACTTACCCAAGTAGCCAATGGGGTCAAAGATATTGCGCTAAATTCAACGGATAAATTAGGCCAATTGCATGCGTTATATGTTTTGGAAGGATGGAGCGCCCTAACATTTGATTTGTTGCTTAAGGTTATGGAGAGTGCGCATCCAGAAGTGGTAGCCCATGCCTTGGTGCTATCCAAGAAATTTGTTGCAGAGGAGCAAGCTGATAGTGCTGCAGCTATTTTTAATAAAATTGCCTCTGAAGAAAATATGACATTGGATATTTATTTGAGCCATATTTTAGGTTTATGGCTTGCATTGGACGAGGATAAATTTGCACCTATATTTTTGGATATTCTGAAAAAAAGAAAAGATAATGAAACGGTTACTGAGTCTTTGATCAGTGGCCTGTCTAATGTAGACTCGCTAATTTATGCCAAAACAAAGGATATGGACTCAATAAAAGAATCGGTATTCATGAAAAAACTGGAAAAGAGTTTAGAGAATAAACGAAACCAAAAGAAGAACGCGATCTTTACAAGAAAGACCATCAATGAGGATAACAGGACCAGTGGCGCAAAAATGTTCTATCAAATTTGTGCATCATGCCATGGTGCCAATGGCCAAGGTATAGACGGACTTGCACCCCCACTAATGGGTTCTGAGCATGTGGAGAACGTAGAACGTTTGGCCTTAATAATATTACATGGCCTTGAAGGACCCGTGCACGTTAAGGGTGTGGAATATAATTTGAATTTGGCAATGCCGGGCCTTATACGAAATGAATCTATTACTGATAAGGATATTGCAGATATCATATCTTATGTTTCCAATGCCTTCTCCGATCACCCAAAGAGTTTACGTCAAAAAAGAATAGGTGAACTAAGAGAGGTGAAGTCCTCAACAGGTATGGAGTTTACAGAGGAAGAATTAAAAGCCTTGGATAAGTAAAATTTGATGTAAAAGAGGTGGTAGAAAACATCTTTTCATGAGAAACGTAATAAAAAAAGCAAGCTATAAACTATAGCTTGCTTTTTATTTGGTAGTGACCTCGACAGGATTCAAACCTGTAACCTTCTGAGCCGTAATCAGATGCGCTATTCAGTTGCGCCACGAGGCCATTTTTTATTTCCCTTAACGGGGTGCAAATATATTTCTTTTTACATTTACCACAAAATTAAGAACAGGTTATTAAATGGATTTAAGAAGCTTAATCAGAGATATTCACAATTTTCCAAAGGAAGGAGTAGTTTTTAAGGATATAACCTTGTTGTTACAGGACCCCATTGCTCTAAAACATACAACTGATGCTCTAGTGCATTTATTAGAGGGTTATGAAATTGATAAGGTGGTTGGTATGGAAAGTAGGGGATTTATATTTGGACCATTGCTTGCCAATAAACTTAATGCTGGTTTTGTTCCAATTCGTAAACCGGGTAAATTACCTGCAGAAACCATAGGAGAGACCTATGATCTTGAATATGGTACAGATACATTGGAAATTCATTTGGATGCCATTAAAAAAGGTGACCGTGTCTTAGTTCATGATGACGTACTTGCCACTGGTGGCACTGCTAACGCTGCCTGTAAATTAGTTGAGAAACTTGGAGGGGAAATTGTACAATGTAATTTTTTAATTGAGCTTGCTTTCTTAAATGGTAAGGAAAAAATCAGCGATTACCCGGTTAAATCCTTATTTACATACTAGTCTAGCGCATTGGTGGTTACATAATAACGCCAACCAATTATTGCCAATTGAATTTTACTGGCCTTTGAAAGGTCTAATCGCTTACTGGTATAGGATGGCAAAAGTGCTTTATTCAACTTTGCCAAAAATTTAAATAGGGCTTTTTTCAACTTTACGCATTTTATCAAAAATACATAAAATTAGAGTGGCTTTTTTAACGCTCTCTTTTGTATTTCAATATTTGGTAGGGCTACCAAAAACCGAATGTCGTTACAATACTTAAAATCAATAGAATTAAAAATTTGATGACTGCGATCATGGTTGTTTGTTGTAAGATTCAATAATCTGGTTTCTAGTCTTCTAAAGATATTATAGTGTTGGTTTTGCAACAAGGTAAATCTGTTAAATTATTGTTATTGAATGCGTATTTGTAAGTATAAAGATGGTTTACATTTCAATTTATAACATGTGGTCTACATTAATGTTATAATTGTTTATCCAATTATAGTACTTATATAAATTATGTAACAAATGAAGTCTTGTTTTTGTGACTTGCTTGGTTTTATAGGCAAAATTTGACTTTAAATGGGACAAATAGCCCATATTGATCATAAAAAAAAGTCCGGAGGCATTTTTTTTGCTCCGGACGAATGTAGTCTGCTACTAATACTTTAGTTATTTTTTGGTAGTTATCTCAACAACACCATTCCGTGCGCTTTTTCCGTATTTTGTTATTGCGGCCTCTCCCTTAATTACGTTCATTTTTTCAATGTTAGATGGGTCTAATTCGTTTAAGGTTTTATGATTACTTTTTTCACCATCAATATAAATCAAGGGTTCTTTGTCATCATCAATATATATGAATGTATTGCTTTCTTCTTCGCTGATTTCTATATCATGGTCACTATTGAGTTTTGATGACATTTCCATTTTTTTGGTTGGACTAGTCCGTACTTTGAGCATTTTTTTATCTGCCTTTCCGTTTCTTATAGTGATATGATTGGTGCTCTTGTCAATACTAATATATGTGGGGTCAATAGTGTCATTATCAGACACCGAATTAAAAGAACTGCTGACCTCACCATTCTTTTTGTTTCCCCCCGTAACTTGTAGCGAGATACTTTTTATATGACCGTCATCGTTGCGGACCACGGTATAGGAGAAATCAAATTGTTCTTTTTGTAATTCTTTCTTGATTTTCAGCAGTTGCTCATCGGTAGTATTTTTATCTATTAAAATTTCAATAGTATTTAAGGGTGCGGTCTTGACATTTGAATCTGAAAATATATATACTTCCTTGGTATTGAAACTGACCAGGAAAAAGGCTAAAAGTGGTACAATAAGTAAGCTTTTTAATACTTTAAGTTTGTGAGATTGTTTTTGATTGATCATAACTATTCGTTTTTTGATTAATGAATTAAAAAATGGATTAACAATTGATAAATTATAATTGCTACAAGCCTGTTGTAACAATATATATTGATAGGCTTTTTTATTATTTTTTACTTCGGTGTTTTCCGTATCTGCCAAATATTCAAGATTCTGTTTTATAGCTATTCGGTATAACCATATAAAAGGGTTAAACCATTGTAATGCCAATACTATTTCCGTAACAAGAATATCTAAGGAATGAAATTGTTTGGCATGAACTAACTCATGGGCTATGATAGCCTCCAATTCATTCTGATTATGTTTGGCCGGATTATAGACAATCTTATTAAAAAAAGAAAATGGAAGAACCTGATCATGGGTTTGTATATGAATCGTTTCATTATTGGATTGCTTACGCCCACCTTTTAGGATGCTTTGTAATTGTAAAAGTTGTTTTAAAAATTTTATTAAAAAAAAGATTGCGCCTAGAGTGTAAATAACAACAAATAAAGATGAAGCGTTCCAATACCCTTCTAAAGAAACTGCTGTGATTTCTTTGAAAACACCGTTATTTTGTGAGAAGGAGGCAAGGGGTACTAAAATATCCTTGGTTAAATAAAATGATGGTAACAGTATAGCGGTGATAAGTCCGCCAAATAAGAAATATCTGTTAAAGCGGAAAAAGGTTTCTTTTCTCAATTGTAGTTGGTAGATTATGTAGAAAAGAAAAATTAATAAACCCGATTTTAAAATATAAAAACAAATTGCTTCCATCTATTTACCTTTTTCAATTAAGTTAATGATTTCTTTTAGCTCATCTACAGATATTTTTTCTTCCATGGCAAAAAAAGAGACTAAGTTTTTATATGAATTGTCAAAATAACCTACCATATCTTCGTTTACATGTGTTTTGTAATAACTCTCCTTTGTAATTATAGGAAAGTATTCATGTGTTTTTCCATAGGCGGTAAAACCTACAAAACCCTTTTCCTCTAAATTTCTTACGATGGTAGAGAGAGTATTGTAGTGGGGTTTGTTATGCGTAATTTCTTCCATAATCTCCTTGACAAACCCTTTTTTTAATCGCCATAGGATTTTCATTATTTCCTCTTCTTTGTTCGTCAATTTTTCCATACTCGTAATTTCTTAAGGCTAATATAAACTGTTTTTATAGTTCTAAAACTATATTTATAGTTATTTAACGAAATTTTTAGTTTTCATTACCTGTCAATAATCATATGCCCGCAAAAATGTTCTATCTATATTTGTTGAAATTCATTACATGCAAGACTTTTTATTTATTGTTGGCGGACTAGCTTTATTGATAGCAGGTGGAAACTGGCTGTTAAAAGCTGCGGTAGATTTATCATTGAAACTTAGGATTCCTAAAATAGTAATAGGCATGACGGTAGTATCTTTTGCTACCTCTGCTCCAGAACTTATAGTAAGTATTAATGCTGCTTTAGATGGTTTTCCAGATTTGGCCTTAGGAAATGTGGTGGGTTCAAATATTGCTAATTTAGGACTGGTACTTGCCATTACTATATTATTGAGCCCTATAGAGGTTAGTAAAAGTTTTTATAAAACAGACTGGCCGGTTATGATGATTGCATCTTTGCTTTTTTTCTACTTTATATATTTTGACGGAGTCCTTCAGCAATCTGAAGGTATTATTATGGTAGTCTTCCTTTTTCTTTTCTTGGTGTATTTGTTACGATTTCAGAAGCCAGCGGTGGTAGATCCAGAAGATGAACCTGATATTATGATGCCCACCTATAAAACGGCATTATTTTTAGGTTTAGGGGGTACGGCGCTATGGGGAGGTTCTGAGCTGTTAATAAACGGTGCGGTAGGTCTTGCTACTTTATTTGGAGTCAGTGAACGTGTAATTGCAATAACTATTGTTTCGGTAGGTACTAGTATTCCTGAGTTAGCGGCTTCTATAATTGCTATTTTAAAGAAAGAAAAAGCAATCTCATTAGGAAACTTAATAGGATCCAATATTTTTAACCTTTTAGCGGTTTTGGGTATTACTTCTATCATTACATCAATAACCGTTATGGATAATGGTCTTTTAACAAATGATATCTTTTGGATGCTCGGTGTTTCTTTTCTTATTCTACCATTGGTCTTTATTCCTAAAGGATTAAGACTAGGTTGGAGAGATGGTATAATTCTTGTGGGAATTTACGTAGCTTTTATCTATGTAACCATCTCAAAATGAATGTAAGACCAAATACTGCAGTTCTAAATTTAATTGTATTTCTTTTCGTAGCCACTCAATTGACAACTATTGGTATGGCACAAGAGCAAGATTTTATATATGGGCAATTGTTAGATGACACTCAAAATGAACCTGTGCCTTTTGCGAGTATTAGGATTAAGGATAAGGCATTAGGCGTTATTTCTAATATTGACGGGACATTTAAAATACCTATTGCCTATAAAACCTTAGGAGAAGTTATTGAGATTTCATGTATGGGTTTTGAGACAAAGGAAATTTTAATTGATGGTTTTCTTGAAGGTCAAGCCAACATTATCATTCTTACCCCAAGTTCCTTTGAACTATCGGAAGCGGTAGTTTCCGCAAAAGTTAAAAAAATAAATGCAAGAGATATTGTGAGATATGCTATAGATAATATTCCGCAAAACTATTCATTGGAACAATTTGGTCTTGTAGGTTATTATAGGGATTATCAAATTGAAAATGAAACCTATACAAACATGAATGAGGCCATTATTAAAATATTTGATGCAGGTTTTGCTTCAAAAGATAACTTTGATAATGAATACCAACTAATTACCTATAAAAAAAATCTTGAGTTCAAAATAGATTCATTTACCAAGCAGCCTTATGATTATGAAAAACATAATAAGATAATACCCAGTGCAAAAATGGAAAATTCAGGTGGTAATGAATTCATTACACTTAATATTCATGATGCAATTAGAAATAATAAAATAAAAACATATTCTTTTATTAATGATATGTCAGTTGATTTTGTGGAAAATCATCGTTTTGTGTTAAAAGGGAAAACCAATTTTAAGAATGAAACAATTTATGAAATAGAATGCTTTTATCGCAATACTGATTATTACTCAGAAGGAAAAATCTTTATCAGTGCTACTGATTTTGCAATACATAAATTGGATTATGCACTTTTTAAGCGTAAAAAACCAGGTGAATTAGATACCGCAATCAATGCAGAAGAAAGATACTCTGACGGATTCAATAAAACGAAAAGAGAATTGATTTACCATATTATAACTGAATACTCTAAGGGAGAAAAAGATAAAATGTATTTGAACTATATTTCTTTTTATAATAAAATTCTAGTGCAAAAGCCTGCAGAGTTCAATTCAAAATTCGTTTTAGATTTAGATTCAAGAAGATTTATGGTTCACTTGAATAGAATGCCAAAACATGTAGAAAAGATTAAGAAAAGTGATTTTAAAATAGAATATAAAGATAAATCATTGCCGATTATTAGAATTCGTTTTTTTGAGGATATAAGAACATTTAAAATAACTCCTCATTTCATAAAAAAGGAAACTGGCCCAATTTTAAATTATTTGTTTACAGAAAACGATAGACTTGAAGTTTCGGACTTAACTTATAGTTATGGTAATATAAGGGATAGTCTAGGTAATAAATTGGATGAGAAAAAGTATGAATACCTACATCAATATAGAGAATTTTTCACCCAAGATATATTTCCTAATCTCTCAGTTAGTATTTCAAAAGATAGTTTAATGCTAAAAGATGCACCATTGGATAGCAAGCTGCAGCCTATATGTACGTCTTGCAAAACGGCTAATTATTGGATGAATACCCCATTGAAAAAAATTAGTAATTAAAAAAACGCCCTGGATTAATCCAAGGCGTTTTAGTATAAAAACTATTAAGGTATTTTAAACTTTAGCAGATTTAACCGTGTTAACGATAACACCTGCAATTTTGTACGGGTCACCGTTAGAAGCTGGTCTTCTATCTTCTAACCATCCTTTCCAACCACTTTCTACTGTTGCAATAGGAATACGTATAGAAGCACCTCTGTCAGATATACCATAGCTGAAATCTGTAATAGCGGCAGTTTCATGATCACCTGTTAAACGTTGATCGTTAAATTCACCATAAACGGCTATGTGTTCTTTAACAACTGGTCTAAATGCCTCACATATTTTTTCATATGTTGCTTGGTCTCCACAAGTTCTTAGCGTACTGTTAGAGAAGTTTGCGTGCATACCAGAACCGTTCCAGTCCATATCCTTACCTAACGGTTTTGGGTGGTACTCAATATAGTATCCATAAGATTCGGTAAGTCTGTCCAATAAGTAACGTGCTACCCATAATTCGTCACCGGCCAATTTGGCACCTTTGGCGAATAATTGAAACTCCCATTGTCCGCAAGCAACTTCTTGGTTAATACCTTCAAAGTTAAGTCCGGCAGCAATACAAAGATCAGCGTGCTCTTCTACAATGTGTCTTCCGTGTGTATTCTTACCGCCAACGGAGCAGTAGTACATTCCTTGTGGAGCAGGATAACCACCTCTTGGGAAACCTAAAGGTAATTCTGTAGCTGTGTCCATAATGAAGTATTCTTGCTCAAAACCGAACCAGAAGTCATTATCATCATCATCAATAGTCGCTCTTCCGTTAGATTCGTGTGGAGTACCGTCTGCATTAAGTACTTCGGTCATTACCAAATACCCGTCTTTTCTAGCTGGGTCAGGGAAAATAGCAACAGGTTTAAGCAAACAGTCAGAAGAACCACCTTCAGCTTGTCTAGTTGAACTTCCGTCAAAAGACCACATTGGACAGTCTTCTAATTTACCACCAAAGTCATTAACCACTTTGGTCTTGCTTCTCATGTTTTGGGTTGGAAAATATCCATCTAACCAGATGTATTCTAATTTTGTTTTGCTCATAATTGTGATCGTTATAATTTTTTAAAATAAAAGACAAACAAAAATATGTTTTTTATCATTTCCCACATATTTTTAAGGGGGTTATTCTTTAAAAATTAAATAAACCGTTTTATACCCCCATAATTTATCGGGTATTTTGCCATATTTATATTTTAAGAACGTAATTTTGCCATATTAATAATGTATTTACGTATGAAATCATCAAGATTTGACGCAATAGCCAATAGCCAACATAGAAATAGCATCGCAATTAAGGAAGAAGGTAGACGCTCAGAATTATTTGGGATCAATGTCTTTAACGAGCATAAAATGCTTCAATATTTAACCAAGGATGCCTTAGAAAGTTTAAAGGATGCCATGGTCTCGGGTTCAAAGATCGATCGTAAAATTGCGGATCAAGTGGCAGAGGCTATTAAAGGTTGGGCCATTTCTATGGGGGCAACCCATTACACCCATTGGTTTCAACCCCTAACAGGCTCAACGGCAGAAAAACATGATGCTTTTTTTGATTTGATGCCAGATGGTACGGCATTGGAAAAATTTGGTGGCGGACAATTGGTACAACAAGAACCCGATGCATCCAGTTTTCCTAGTGGTGGAATACGAAATACGTTTGAGGCAAGAGGGTATACGGCATGGGACCCTTCATCGCCAGCGTTCATTTATGGCACAACCTTATGTATTCCTACAATATTTGTTTCCTATACGGGAGAAGCCTTGGATAACAAAGCACCTTTATTACGGGCGTTAGGTGCCGTTGATGAAGCTGCTACGGCCGTAGCTAAATATTTTGATAAGAATGTCACCAAGGTCAACGCTACTTTGGGTTGGGAACAGGAATATTTTTTAATTGACAAGGCGCTAGCTCATTCTAGACCGGATATTATGATGACCGGTCGTACTTTGGTGGGCGAAACACCGGCCAAAGGGCAACAGTTAGACGATCATTATTTTGGGGTCATCCCCGGTAGGGTGCTTAGCTTTATGAGCGACCTTGAAAAGGAATGTACTAAACTTGGTATTCCGGTAAAGACCAGACATAATGAAGTTGCGCCAAATCAATTTGAATTGGCACCGGTTTTTGAAGAAGCCAATCTTGCCATTGACCATAATCTTTTATTGATGGATGTTATGGATAAAATGGCGGATAAACATCAATTTACCGTGTTGTTCCATGAAAAGCCATTTGCGGGCATTAACGGGTCCGGTAAGCATAATAATTGGTCCTTGGCTACAGATACAGGGGTAAACCTTTTAAGTCCGGGGTCTACACCAATGAAGAACCTGCAATTTCTTACCTTTTTTATCAATACTATTAAAGCGGTAGATACCTATGAAGAGCTTTTACGGTCTTCTATAGCATCTGCAAGTAATGATTATCGCTTGGGCGCCAATGAAGCGCCGCCCGCTATTTTTTCCATTTTTGTAGGTAAACAATTAAGTAGCGTTCTTGATGAATTGGAAGGGGTGTCCAAAGGTAAATTGTCGCCAGAGGAAAAAACGGAGTTGAAACTGAACGTAGTAGGTAAAATTCCTGAAATTTTAATGGACAATACAGACCGTAACCGTACTTCACCATTTGCGTTTACCGGTAATAAGTTTGAAATGCGCGGGGTGGGTTCCAAGACCAATTGTGCCAAACCAATGACTATTTTAAATACCATTGTGGCCAAGCAATTAAAAGATTTCAAAAAAGAGGTCGATGCGCTGATCGATAAAAAATCGCTTAAGAAAGATGAGGCCGTTTTCAATATATTAAGGGAATACATTAAAACATCAAAAAGAATCCGTTTTGATGGTGACGGTTATAGTAAGGATTGGGAAAACGAGGCCAAGCGAAGAAAATTGAGCCATAATAGAAATACACCAGAAGCACTAGAGGTGCTTACCTCCAAAGAGAGTATACAGTTGTTTGAATCAATGAAGGTCATGAGCGAGGTGGAAGTTCGCGCAAGGCAAGAAGTAGATTTGGAAAACTATATCATGCATACCCAAATAGAGGGTAGGGTCTACAATGAACTGGTGTATGGTTTTATTATTCCAGCAGCCATTGCGTATCAGAACAACCTAATAAAAAATGTTGCTGGACTTAAGGAAATTTATGGCGCTGCTCATAAGAAGTATTCAGAAGGGCAATTAACAATGATAGAGGAGATAGCGGAACATGTAGTAAGCTTAAAGAAAATGGTAGATGCCATGACAGATGCCCGTAAAAAAGCCAATGTTTTAAAGGATACCAAGAAAAAAGCAGCGGCCTATTGCAATAACGTTAAACCATACTTTGCAGATATTAGGGTGCATAGTGATAAGTTGGAGAAATTTATGGATGACCAAATTTGGCCCTTAACAAAATACAGGGAGCTGTTGAATCTAAAATAAGTAGAACAAACAAACATTCTAGATAATATTACATAAGATGGGGTGCGTCAATTTTAATGTTTCCCTTATTTTTGCGTCAAAATATAACTATGTCCACATCAAACAGCGAAAGATATCAGCAACGGGGAGTTTCTGCTTCTAAAGAAGATGTACACAATGCCATAAAAAATATTGATAAAGGTCTTTTTCCAAAGGCCTTTTGTAAAATAGTGCCAGATTATCTTACGGGCAATGAAGACTATTGTTTGGTCATGCATGCAGATGGTGCCGGTACCAAATCATCTTTGGCATACATGTACTGGAAAGAGACCGGGGATATTTCTGTGTGGAAAGGTATTGCCCAAGATGCTTTGATCATGAATATAGATGATCTTATCTGTGTTGGTGCAACCGATAATATTATGTTGTCCTCTACCATTGGTAGAAACAAGAATAAAATACCTGGAGAAGTATTATCCGCAATAATAAATGGAACGGAAGAATTAATAAGCGATCTGGGTGAATTTGGAATTACCATACACTCCACCGGCGGTGAAACTGCAGATGTAGGTGATTTGGTCCGTACCATTATCGTTGACTCCACCGTAACCGCTAGAATTAAACGAAGTGATGTCATAGATAACGCTAATATTAAAGCAGGTGATGTTATTGTTGGGCTAGCTTCTTTTGGTAAGGCCAACTATGAAAAAGAATATAATGGTGGTATGGGGAGTAACGGACTTACCTCTGCCCGTCATGATGTTTTTTCAAATTACTTAGCGGAGAAATTCCCTGAAAGTTTTGATGCCGAAGTTCCCAGTGATCTGGTCTATAGCGGAAAAGTAAAATTGACAGACAAGGTCAAGGATGCACCGCTAGATGCAGGTAAATTGGTACTCTCCCCAACAAGAACCTATGCACCCATCGTTAAAAAGATTCTAGCCAAATATAAGGCCAAGGATATACATGGTATGGTACATTGTAGCGGTGGGGCGCAGACCAAAATCCTTCATTTTATAGATAATCTGCACATAGTTAAGGACAATTTATTTGAAGTTCCGCCCTTGTTTAAACTTATTCAAGAACAATCTGGAACAGATTGGAAAGAAATGTATAAAGTATTCAATTGCGGTCATAGGTTGGAATTTTATGTGCCTGAAGAAATAGCTCAGGAAATTATTGAAATAGCTAAAGATTTTGGGGTAGATGCACAGATTGTAGGTAGGGTAGAGGCATCGGATTCCAAAAAATTGACCATTTCAGGAAGTAATGGAACCTTTGTATATTAATACATACGATTAATGTAAAAATATCGTTCTATAGTATAAACCTATTTTGCTATGGAACGAAAACAATTTTTAAGAACCTTAGGGGCGGGGGCAGCTTTTGCCATTACTTTTCCTTGTTTGGGCGGTTGTTCTAAGGACAGTGGAACAGAAGGGAATATAGTAACCCCTCCTAACAATATAGATTTTACCATTGATCTAAACTCTACGGAAGGTCAAAAATTGGCCAATGATGGTGATTTTATTCTCAAAAATCTAGTGGTCGTCGTTAAAAATTTAGAAGGCAATTTTGTGGCGGCAACTCAAATTTGCAGTCATGAGCAATATGATCAAGTACGTTTTATAGATAAGGACGGAGGTATTTTTTATTGTGATGTGCACGGTTCTGAATTTAGCCAAACCGGTTCTCCATTGAACACTATACCTAACAGTACTGCTAAAGCCCTTAAAATTTATAATACATCGCTTGAGGGTTCAATATTAAGGGTGTATGAATAATTATTGTACCTGCGTAAAATAAAAAGACCATTTCAACTTAGATTATATTTACAATTAAATCATAGTGCATAATTTAGAATGTAAGTGAAGCATCTTTCCCCCATCATCTTCTTTTTAATGACTTTCTTTGCATTTGGCCAAGGGGAGCAGTTTATCACTGTAAAAAAATCGTTTACTGCAATGGGTAGTGACTTTGATATTACGGTCGTTTCATTGGAAGAGGAACTGGGTTACATCTATATTCAAGAGGCTTATGCCGAAATTCAAAGAATAGAAAAGTTAATCTCTTCATGGGATGAAAATTCAGAAACATCTAAAATCAACGCAAATGCCGGTATTAAGCCTGTAGCGGTTAGTTGGGAGCTTTTTAAATTAATTGAGCGTTCTATCCAAATCTCTGAACTTACCAATGGTGCATTTGATATATCTTATACGGCACTTGAAAATTTATGGAGGTTTGATGGTTCCATGACACAAATTCCCTCAAAAACTAAAATTAGGGAAACGGCCCTTAAGACAGGATATAAAAATATACAACTTAACAGTAAAGATCAAACCGTTTTCCTAACCAAAAAAGGAATGCGTATTTCCTTTGGGGGTATTGGCAAAGGTTATGCTGCAGATAAGGCCAAGGCTCTTTTGGTTTCAAAACAGGTGCAAGGTGGTATTATAAATGTGGGCGGGGATATTACCACATGGGGAACCAAGGCTACAGGTGAAAAATGGTTGATAGGAATCTTGAATCCAGAAGGTAAGGAAGGACTATTTTCTTGGCTACCTATTTTAGAATCATCAGTGGCTACTTCTGGGGGCAATGCGGATTATATGGTAGTAAACGGTAAAAAATATGCCCACGTTCTTGATCCAAGGACCGGTTATCCTTCTATGGGCATTCAAAGTGTATCGGTATTTGCAAAAAGTGCGGAGCTTTCAGACGCCCTGGCTACATCCATATTTGTAATGGGGGTCAATGCAGGCTTGGCCTTGATCAATCAGTTGGGAGATACCGAAGTGATCATTGTGGACGAGCATGATAAAATGTTCAAGAGCAATGGTATTATTTTAAACTAGTCCAATTTTTTCACCTTTGTTTTTTTATATTATTTTGACGCTAAGCGTACCCAAGCTTTTAGTGCGTCTGCAAAATTATCGTAAATTCGCAGCACAAGTGTAGTAAGATTATGATAGAAAAATTAAATATTGTTAAGCAGCGTTTTGATGAGGTTTCTGACCTTATCATTCAGCCAGATATTATTACGGACCAAGAGCGTTATGTAAAGCTTACCAAGGAATATAAGGACCTTAAGGATTTAATGGATAAGCGCAAGGAATATCTTGAGCTTACCAATAATATTTCCGAAGCAGAGGAAATAATTGCAGATGGGAGCGATCAGGAAATGTTGGAGATGGCAAAAATGCAGATGGATGAGGCCAAAGGTGCATTGCCTAAATTGGAGGAGGAAATAAAATTAATGTTGATTCCCAAAGATCCGGAAGATGCCAAGGATGTCGTTGTTGAGATCAGGGCAGGAACTGGAGGTGACGAAGCAAGTATTTTTGCAGGGGACCTTTTTCGTATGTATACCAAGTATTGTGAATCCAAAGGCTGGAAAACCAATGTAATTGACCTTAGCGAAGGTACTAGCGGTGGTTTTAAGGAAATTCAGTTTGAGGTCAATGGTACCGATGTGTACGGGACTTTGAAATTTGAAGCCGGGGTGCACCGTGTACAGCGTGTGCCACAGACAGAAACACAAGGAAGGGTTCATACCAGTGCCGCAACAGTCATGGTTTTACCTGAAGCGGAGGATTTTGATGTTCAAATAGACCCCAAGGACGTTCGTATTGATTTTTTCTGTTCTTCAGGTCCAGGAGGACAATCTGTAAACACCACATACTCTGCGGTAAGACTTACACATATTCCTACCGGTTTGGTGGCTCAGTGCCAAGACCAAAAATCACAGCACAAAAACAAGGATAAGGCCTTTAGGGTTTTACGATCCAGATTATATGATTTGGAATTGGCTAAAAAACAGGAAGAAGATGCTGCAAAACGTAATAGCCAAGTTAGTAGTGGAGACCGTAGTGCAAAGATTAGAACCTATAACTATCCGCAGGGTAGGGTTACCGATCACCGTATTGGTCTTACCTTATATGATTTGTCCAACATTATAGATGGAGACATCCAAAAGATTATCGATGAACTTAGCTTGGTAGAAAATACCGAGAAATTGAAGGAAGCCTCCGAGATTTTTTAAAATATGACAATTCAAGAACTGATTTCCCAAATTCATAAAAAGCAATCATTTTTATGCATAGGCCTTGATACCGATTTGGATAAAATACCAAAATTTCTATTAAAGGAAGAGGATCCTATTTTTGCATTCAATAAAGCTATCATAGATGCTACCCATCATCTTTGTGTAGCGTATAAGCCCAATATTGCCTTTTATGAAGCTTATGGGGTAGAAGGTTGGTCAGCCTTAAGAAAAACCATAGCCTACCTAAATGCTAATTATCCGGAGATTTTTACGATTGCAGATGCCAAACGTGGTGATATTGGCAATACATCTACCAGATATGCCAAAGCTTTCTTTGAAGACCTAAATTTTGATTCTATTACTATTGCCCCATATATGGGAAAGGATTCTGTAGAGCCATTCCTTGCTTTTAAAAATAGGCATACCATTTTATTGGCGCTAACTTCTAATGAAGGTGCTTTTGATTTCCAAACAAAGAAAATAAACGGTAAGGAATTTTATAAGGAAGTATTATCCGTCTCCACCACTTATAAAGGCTCGGAAAATTTAATGTATGTAGTAGGCGCCACGAAGGCATCTTATTTTAAGGAGATTAGGGAAATAGTGCCCAATAGCTTTTTGTTGGTGCCAGGGGTTGGTGCACAAGGTGGTAATCTACAAGAAGTTTGTGCCCATGGCATGACCAAGGATGTTGGCCTTTTAATTAACTCTTCGCGTGGAATAATTTATGCATCCGCAGAAAAGGATTTCGCAGATGCGGCCCGCCAAAAAGCAAGTGAATTACAGATTGACATGCAAGCAGAGCTCAACAGATTACACTAAATTCTCTAAAGTCTTTTTGATTTTTTGAGCTTTTTGTTCAAAAAAATCTCCGAATTGAGTATTTGTGGGCATGTTGGAGGCTTTGTCCAAAAAGTTCTGGTATTGATACTCCAATAAGGTGATCAGGTCTGCTTCCGCTGCAATAGGTTTTACCGTTCCTACTTTACAATATTGCTTTTCCATAAGGCTTATACGTTAGTTCTTTGCAAATATACGTTCAGAATGGCCTTTTGGATGTCGACTATAGGGGTCATACAACTAATTATCAGGTAATTTGTCTTTTTTTTAACATGAATACCTTTAAAACTTGAAAAATGACGGTAAAACAGCTAATTATGTATGATGCAGGATACAATTTAAAAAGTTAATTATATATTGGCTTAATGATTCTTTAATCTTATACCTTTTGCTTCACCATATTACATATAAACATTCTTCCTCACTGCATTGGGTAACCTTTGTTCATGGAGCAGGCGGTAGTTCATCTATATGGTACAAGCAAATTCGGGAGTTTAAAAAACACTTTAATGTTCTACTGTTAGATTTAAGGGGCCACGGAAATTCTAAGCCGGACTTAAAAAGTGTTTTTAACGATAAGTATACGTTTGATGTTATAACCAATGACATCGTTGAGGTCATCAATTTTCAAAATATAAAGAAATCGCACTTTGTAGGGATTTCATTGGGTACTATCCTTATCAGGAACTTAGCGGAAAAATATCCAGAACGGGTGGCCAGTATGGTTATGGGTGGTGCAATCATGAAATTGAACCTGCGCTCCCAGATATTAATGAAATTGGGGATAATTTTTAAATCTGTTGTGCCTTATTTATGGTTGTACAAATTTTTTGCCTTTGTAATTATGCCCAATAAAAATCATAAGGAGTCTAGATTATTATTTGTACGAGAAGCCAAAAAATTATACCAGAAAGAATTTATACGTTGGTTTAGGCTTACCTCGGAAATTAATCCCCTATTGCGGTTTTTTAGAACTGTGGATATTAAAATACCAACCTTATATGTTATGGGTGAAGAGGATTATCTGTTTTTGCCCAGCGTAAAAAAAATGACAACTATCCATAAAAATTCCGAGCTTTTGGTAGTTGAGAATTGTGGTCATGTGGTCAATGTAGAGCAACCTCATTTTTTTAATGAAAAAGTGGTTGCTTATTTAAAAAGGTAAAGATTTTCTTCTATACTTTTTCTGAAAAGAAAAAGACCGGTAAATACCGGCCTTTAACAATCAACTTAATTATAAATGAACTCCTAATTAACGTCCCAGAATAATGGTGTGGTCAATTGGTCACCACCAATAGCACTTGAAGCGGCATCATAATTTTCACCGTTTACAGCAGATTCCTTTACAGGATAAATCATCCTTAACGGAACTTCTTGCTGTGTTTGGTTGGATAATACCAATTCTGGCCAATCCAATCTTCGGTATTCTGTCCAGGCTTCAAATCCTCTGTTGAACAATGCGATCCACTTTTGTGTACCGATCTTTTGTTTATAATCTCCGGTAGCGGTATCATAGGCAACTTCTGGTTGTGCCAAATAAGTGTCTACTTCATCTTGCGTACCACCATAATATAGTATAGAGGCAGTAATACCTTCATTGTAAAATGCTTCAGCATCTCCAGAAATAAAACCTCTTTCTACTGCTTCTGCTTGAAAAAAGGCAACTTCTGCATAATCCATTATAGAACCAGGATAGCTTGGGTCCCCAACAATATCAAAATTTAAATGGGTGAAATTCGCATATGAATTATTGCCTCCAATAGGTCCACCAATATATGGGTCTTTATTATCGGCAAAATAATCATCTAACCTAGGGTCGTTCAATTCTACCAACATATCCAAGGAAGTTTTTCCTGCTATGTAATCTTCCCTTCTGTTCTCAGTTTCAAAAAGATTGTAAATAGGGTTGTTGTTCGCTGTAGGAGATGATTCATACTGAATAATGGTATTATCATCATTAGAAGTGAAAACACCGTCATTTACGGCTTCTTGCACTGTAGTGCTAGCCAATGTAGGATTTACATCAGCAATACGCATTCCCAATCTTAATTTAATGGAATTTGCCAATTTTCTCCAAGTAACGACATCACCTGAATAAAATATGTCGTTAGAGCCAAAAGACTCACCACCGTTAGCCAAAGCTGATTGTGCCGCTGAAATTCTAGAGATCAAATCTGTGTAAATTGTTTCTGCATCATCATATTTAGGAAACAAGTTATTGATATCCGCAGCTTCACTATAAGGAACATCGCCATTTAAATCTACTAGATGTTGAAATGTATAGACTTTAAGAGTTTCTATAATGGCCAATTGATTTCCTCTTGTAACAGCATCTAAAATCTCATCTTCCTCTATCAATGTTTGAGCAGAGTTAAGGTCATTGATGACATTGTTATAGTAAGTGGTCCAATATGCTTGAGATGGGTCCCTACCAATTATTAAGTAGTTAGATTCATCTATATAGGTGGCCTGTGCCCAATGTTGTGCCCAAAGTCTAAATACGTTAGATCCGCTTATGGTGGTTATCCTATCTGCCAAATTCTTTTCTGCATTGGCCACTAGAGTCTGTGGCGGAACTGCAGTTGGTAATTTGGGGTCATTATTATAGTCCGTAATATCTTCTGTGCAACTAGACAACAATATGCCTGCGGTCGCTAAAATTAAATATATATTCTTCATTGTTCTCTAATTTAAAATTCCAATTTAATGTTAAAACCATATTCCTTAACTGAAGGATACGCCCCAATCTGGAATCCCTGTAGATTACCTGCACCAAAACTTTGTTCAGGGTCTGCATAAGGAAGATCTTTGCTTATTATCCAAAGGTTTCTACCAACCGCAGTGAATGATACTGCCGTAAACGGAAGGGCATCAACAAATTTCTTTGGTAATGTATATCCTAAGGTTACCTCTCTTAATTTTACATATGAGGCATCATAAACAAACTGTGCATCTGGAGCGTTACCATATCTACCATATGGGTTTTCGTACGTTGTAAAATCTGCTCTTACCGTGTTTGGAGAACCATCTGCCTGTACACCTGGTAGAATAACACCACCAGAAGTATTGTCATTGGTTACAGGATCTCTTAGCGGATTGCCCAAATCGTTCAGACCGGCTGTTACGTCATAAATACCTGTAGCCATACCAAAATAAGTGTCACCACTAAATACGCTACCACCTTCTTGAATATCGATCAAGAAACTAAGGCTTATATCCTTATATTTAAAAGTATTGGTAAGTCCTGCTTTCCAATCTGGGTTAATATCTCCCAGAATTTCTTGGTTAGATTCTGTTTTGGCGTATTGGCCATCTTCTGTAATTACCTTTTCGCCGTTTAGGTAAACATAATCTGTTCCTTTAAGTGTTCCGTAAGCTTCTCCTTTAGCGGCATTTAAACTCACCCCAAAGAAGCTATTGACCAAAATATTTTGTGAATCTTGGAACAAGTTCAATACTTCACTCTTATAGGTAGAAAAGTTAATATCCGTTCTCCAAGAGAAATTAGGTAATTCTAAAGCAGAAAAATACAATTGGGTTTCTATACCCTTGTTTGAAACTTCTGCCGAGTTTACAACCGTATTTGTAAAACCTGTGGAAGGTGTAATTTCTACCGGTATAATGGCATCACTTGTAATTTGCTCATAAAGAGACAAGTCAAAACCTAACCTTCTGTTCCAGAAATTCATTTCTAGACCCAATTCCTTACTTGATGTACGTTCTTCCTTAAGGTTAGGATTATTGGATGTGCCCGGGTTTGAGTATAAAGTGGCACCACCAAAACCTGCAATTGGATTAAATGTATTTAAAAGTTGGTAGGATGTTGCACCGTTACCTACTTCTGCATAACCTGCACGTAATTTACCAAATGAGATGGCGTTACTGTCAAAAAGATTGGAGAATACAAAACTTGCGGAAACCGCTGGGTAGTAAAAAGAGTTTTGTCCTTCTGGTAAGGTAGAGAACGTATCGTTTCTCAAAGAACCTTCCAAAAATAACAGGTTGTCGTAATCTATACTTGCATTTGCAAATACGCCAAATACCCTAACATCTGCATCGTATTCAGAATTAGCATCAAATACAATTGGGTTTATTGAGTTTGAAAGGGCATAGATGCCTTCAAGGTTTAAACCGCCATTTGTTGTTGCTGTTACATAATTGTTCTTTGTCTGTCTATAGTTGGTACCTACAACTCCGGATATTCCAAATTTTTCAGAGATATCTCCATTGAAGTTTAAAAAGAAATCATAGTTGTATTCAGAGAAATTGATATTCTTTCTAGAATACTCTGGAGTATCTATACTTCCTATATTATTTCTTTCTTCCCTTAATTCCGCATAGGTATCTACGGTAGCCCTACCAAAGATTTCTAACCAAGGTAAAACATCATATGATATACTTCCGTAACCAAATAATCTATTTCTTTCATCCGTGTTATAGTTTTCATAACGGGTAAAATACGGGTTGTCCCAATATTTAGGTGCTAAACTAGATGGTCCTGACGGATTCCATGTAATATTCTGTCCTGTGGCAAAATAGGCATCCCTTTGATCTTTTAGATCTGTACTATTGGCCCACCATTGTCTAAAGTTGGTCATGATGTTTTCCGCGTCATAGCCTGTACCGTATCTTCCTAGTCCAGAGCTTTTGGTGTAAGTGGCCTTACCGGTTACCGTAACCTTTTCATTTAGGTCCATGGTTCCTACCAAATCAACATTGTGCCTACCTATTTCACTATTTGGTAAAATTCCTGTTTGGTCCAAACGCGTGTAGCTCATTCTTAAACTACCTGTTTCAAATCCTTGGCTAACTGCAACGTTCTGTGAACTGGTTACGCTATTCTGAAAGATATATTCTGGGCCGTTTTCAGCAGCTATCCATGGACTTTTTTGTAAGTAAGTATCTAATTGTGGATAGTAAGAATCCCATTGATACAGCATTAAATTAGGATCAAAACGCAATCCAAATGATCCGTCTTCACCAGTTGGCGGTGTAATGTCCTCTATACCGTCACCGTCAACATCTATAGAATCTATATAGCCGGCACCGTAGAATGGTCCATAACCTTGACCGTATTCTTGTTGAAATATTGGAAATGTGTCCTTATCATATTTACCAATATTTACAGAACTGGTAATTGATACACCAAGACCACTACCTCTTTTTCCTTTTTTGGTGTTGATGATAATAACACCATTTGCAGCCCTAGAACCGTATAAGGCCGTTGCTGCGGAACCTTTAAGTACGTTTATGCTTTCTATATCATCTGGGTTGATGTCGCTAGCGGCGTTACCATAATCATAGCCATCACCACCTTCTGACTGTGAGGTAGAGTTGTTCGTGTCATTGTTCAACGGTACACCATCTACTACAAAGAGTGCTTGGTTGTTTCCGGTAATGGAAGAATAACCACGTATAACTACGTTTGCAGAACCACCTAAGGTTGAACTTTTCTTAATATCCAATCCGGCAATTTTACCCGAAAGGGAGTTAACAAAGTTTTGGTCCTTTGCGGTATTAACTTGGTCTCCTTGAATTTCTTGGGTTGCATAACCCAATGATTTCTTTTCCCTTGAAATACCTAAAGCCGTTACAACAACTTCGTCAAGCGCTTGGGCATCTTCCTCTAGTACCACATTAATTACAGATGCCGTACCTACTTCTCTTGTTACAGTTTTTTGACCTAGATAACTGTATCTTAAATTTTGGCCCTTAGTTGCATTGATGCTATAATTACCATCAAAATCTGTTTGTACACCATTGGTTGTACCAACAATTAATACCGAAACTCCAGGTAAAGGAAGTCCGCCTTGATCTGTTACCGTACCTGTAATTGTCATGTCCTGGGCAAAGCCAAGCTGCACAACAAAAGCAAATACAAGCATTAAAAAACATCTTGTTTTAGTTCTCATAAGATTAATTTGAGTGTTAGTAAATAAGTAAGGTTTATTTTGGAGTGATAAAGAGCCGGCCATTTATTCTATGTGATAGCTAACTCAATAAAATGAAAATCAAAAACTATAATTTTTTTGATATTGACCGACTCTATAAACCGGGGGCAAAAATATAAAGGGAGGTGGGGTGGTGAGGTTGAAGCCGACCTAAGTTAATAGTAAACCGATGGAAATTAACGTTTACTTGTTTTTTAAATTATTGATTGTCAATAGGTAACAATTACTAATTCTAATTGTGAAAATTTTAGTGATTTTCAGGAAATTTTAAGAATCCACTACGTGTTCCAAGTTTTGGCCATGAAGTCTTTGGGGGTCATATGCATCCTTTTTTTAAACGCCTTGTAAAAGGAAACTTTATTGTTAAAGCCACTTTCATAGATTAAATCTAACACCTGTTTATCTTCTTTGGATTCAATAATATTGACCGCCTCTTGTATTCTATAGTCATTGATCAATTCGTAGAAGTTTTTGTTTAATTCTTGATTGATAACTTGTGATAAACTGTAGCGATCCACATTCATTACTGTGGCTAATTTGGCAAGGGTCAAGGTATTGTCCAAATAAATCTTATCCTGTTCCAGTAAATCTACCAGTTGGGATTTAAGTTGAGTGCTCATTGTGGTGGTCAATCCAGAATTTTTGTATTTATCCTTAATTGGATTATTACTGTGATGTGGTGTAATTAATTCTGTTACTACATCGGGCTGTATCAACAGGAGAATGGAAAGTATAGAAATAAATAGTATAAAATAGACCGCTATAAAATACTTGGATATATAATCATATGTATAAATGTGTTCAAATTCTGCCCTTGTGCCAAGAAATACGATTAAAATAAGAATAAACACCATTAATGTTTTTATCCAATTTTTTGAGCTTTTGCCCATTTGGGTTTCTTGGTTTTTAAAGATTTTAAAGATCAAGGCAAGATATATGAATAAATGTGCGGTTTTAATCCAGTTATCATTGATCAAAAACCTTATACTGTCCATAAAACTATTCCCATGAGGAAGGGCATTAAAGTTTCCTAAGATAATTAGGCAAACGAGTACAATTAAGAAAGGGGTGTAATGAAGAATAATTGCAGTACTCGTTATGTTAAGGTCAATGAATTTGGTTTTAACGTAAAAGAATAGGGAAGGGGCCCAAAGAAAAAATAATACTCTGTAAATGGGTATGGTAGGGGAATAATCGAAAAATTCTTGCCAAAAAAATACTAGTTCTAAAAGCGCCAAAGAAATAGTCGTAACAAAAATTCCTAGAAAAATATTGCTCTTATTTCCCTTATACTTCTTAAATAAATATAGGGCCGCTATAATACCTGCAATAGCTATAATAGTAAAAATAAGATTAAGTAAATGAACCTGTATGGTATGCTTATAATTATTGGCCAAAAGGGTCTTTGCCGGTGCTGGACTTTGAACATTTACCGGTATACTATTTTCATGGTCGTCTAGCGCAATGCTGCATAAAATTAAATATTTCTCCAGTTCTTCCTTGTTCTTGAAATTTAATGACCTTGCTTTTATAAACAAATTGTAGGCGCCATTATATTGTTCGTTTTCATACATACAAACAGCCGAATGAAAATAATCATTGGCCGTAATGCTGGTATTATCTTGTTTTTTTATAGCGGAAAGTAATTCTTTACAATCCTTATCTATTGCGCTATTGTTCTCTTGGGTAAATGCAAAAGAAGGAAGAAAAAACAATATGTATACAGAAAAAGCAAAAATGAATTTTACCACAGAATATACAATTTCAAGAATAATTAATTAAAAGGTGAACAGTCTTGGAAGCACTTTCAACCTTTCGTAAAAGTTGAAAAAAAATCAAAATTATGACTTTTTAATAGATAAAAAACAAAAAACCGGTGCTCCCACCGGTTTTTTAACTAACTAACTCAAAAAATAACTAACTCAAATAGAAATCTTGTATCTGTTCAAATACTATTCTTATAACTTTTTAACGCATAACTTTTTATGTTATTGTTTTGATTGTTAAATAATTAATATTAATCCTGTAGCGCAAATACTTTTCTTAAAATATCCGTGGTTCGTGAAGATAAATTGGTCCTGATCTCTTTTTCTTCCAATTCTATCATGGTATAGACTCCTTGCAATGCTTCTTGGGTAACATAATCCGTTAAATCTGGGTTGACATTATTGGTCAAAGGAATAGAATTGTATTTTGTAATTAGGGAATTCCACACTTTATCAGCATTCACCTTTTTAAAGGAGGCATCTATAACGGGTTTAAATTTGTTATATAGAGCAGTATTTGTTCTATTCTCTAAATAGGCAGTTGCGGCATTGTTTTCTCCTAATAATATATTTTTTGCATCTGTAAAGGTCATTTCCTTTACGGCATTGACAAAAATTGGGGTTGCTTCTGAAACTGCATCTTCTGCGGCTCTGTTCAAAACTTTTAAACCTTCGTCCGCAAGATTTCCCAAACCTATATCTCGTAATGTTTTATCTACCTTTTGTAATTCTTCGGGAAGTAAGATCTTTACTAATTCATTTTTGTAAAATCCATCTTGTGCGGTTAGCTTACTCACTTGCTTTTCTATGCCTTGGTCCAATGCCTCTTTTAATCCATTGGCAATAACCTCATTGCTTAGTACAGTGTTGTTTGATCCTGGCATTTGGTTTACCACTTGTTGCAATTCATTACAAGAGGCCATGAACATTACTAAAATAAGAATGCTTGTTTTTTTTATCATAATTATGAGTTAACGGTTCTTTATAGCTTACGAGAAAATGATGGTTTTATTGTTGTAAACCATTGTTTTTCTAGCAATATGTAATTTTACACCTCTGGACAAGACTATTTTTTCCAAATCCCTGCCTTTGGTAATAAAATCTTCTATAGAATGGGAGTGTGTTACCGTAGTAACATCTTGCTCAATAATAGGACCGGCATCCAGTTCTTCCGTTACATAATGGCTTGTGGCCCCAATAATTTTTACACCTCTTTTAAATGCGGCATGATAGGGTTTTGCGCCTGCAAACGCAGGTAAAAATGAGTGGTGAATATTAATGATTTTATTAGGGAATTTACTGATAAGCTTTTCGCTTACGATCTGCATATATCTTGCCAATACAATGAAATCTACATTGTGTTCTTGAAGAAGGTCTAACTGTTGTTGTTCTGCTTCTGCCCTGATATTCTTATTAAAAGGAATATGGTAATATGGAATGTTAAACTGTTCGGCTATATGTTTTAGGTCGTTGTGATTGCTTAGAATAAACGGTATTTCTACAGCTAGCTCTCCAGAACGATACCTACTTAATAAATCATACAGACAATGATTGTATTTAGAAACGAATATGGCCATTTTTGGTAATTGCTCATCGGTGTGCAAACTCCATTTCATTTTGTAATGGGTTGCCAGCTCTTCTTGAAAAAGTGTTTTGAAATTTTGAAGGTCCAAAAATTCATTTGCAAACTCAATGACTATCCTCATAAAAAATACATCAGCATGTTTATCTACATGCTGGTCTAAATAGACAATATTTCCATGGTTTTTATGGATAAATCCTGTTACGGTACTAATAATGCCAGATTGGTCAGGGCAATGGACAAGAATGGTAGTTTTCAATGGACTGTAAATTAGCTACCAAAAATAGGCGATAATTCTTAAAATTGTAGAAAAAAGAAGAATTTAGAACGGTAATTTTAGCATTTTATAAATGCTGTATCCTCCATTTTTTAAAGGATTTTCTAAAACTCTTTATCTCGGCGCGCAGTAAATTAATATACTCGGTTTCCTTTACTCCGGCTTTTTCCAAGCCCAGGCAATAAGAGTTAATGTTCCTAATAATAATATTAATGAAAGAAATATGCTCTAAACGTTCATTGGTACAATTAGAATGTTCTACTTGTGCAATTTTTTGGGGTATCAATATGGCATCGGTGAGGATGGAGTTGGCAATAATGTCCCTTAAACTTTTAGATTCATATAACCTTACAAGATCTTTGTTGAACGTAACATAAGACGCAATTTCCCTACTCATTGTGCAAAGCTCCAATGCCTTTCTGTAAATCGGTACATTTTTAAGACTGCGATATGCCATGATCTGGGGTAATAATATTATTTATAAAATTACATTAGATATTCCATAAATTTCTATTGAAAGCAAACGCTTTTTGTAAATTTGCTTTAGATACTTAATTTTTAAACAATATTACTTTTGAATCCAAAGATAGATGAGTTAAACTGGAAAATCTTAAAACAGTTACAACATAATGCCAGGGAATCTTTTGCCAATATAGGTAGGGCTATTGGTCTTACGGCACCTGCGGTGGCAGAACGCGTAAAAAAAATGGAGGACTTGGGTATAATCATGGGGTACAAGGCAACGGTATCCCATGCATTAACCGGTCACCAGCTAAAAGCTATAATTACCCTAAGGGCATTTATGGGTAAATTAAAGCCTTTTTTGGCCATAGTGGGGAATTTGGAAGAAGTGATAAATTGTTACCGGATTACCGGCAATGAGAATATTGTAATGGAGGTGGTGTTAAAAGATCAATTTCATTTAGAAAAATTTATAGATCAACTTATACAGTATGGAGAAACAAGGACACATATTGTTTTGTCACAAGTAATATCTAATGCTCCCATGCATAAAATAAAATAACCGCTTGCATAGTTGCTTATATTTTAATTCAGTAAAAATGATATCTTTAATTCGTTGTAACTATAAATTGAAAAATTTTGGCTAGATTTTTGATGTTGAATTAAAGATGAAAAAAATACTACTTTACACCTTATTGCTTTTTACGACCATCATTTTTTCTCAGGATATTAAGTTGGTTAAAGGCGGAATTACAGAGAATGTTCTAGTTGATGGTTCAATGGATGAAAAGTTTGCCCTTTACATCCCATCTAATTTTAGTCTTAATACGGCATGGCCCGTTATTTTTGTAACGGATATGAAAGGTAAGGCCAAATCCTCAATTTCAATGTTGGCAAATGCAGCGGAAAAAGAAGGGTATATTTTGGCCAGCTCTTACAGTTTAAATGACACTCTTTCTTTAAGCGAAAATGTGCTGATAGCAAATAGAATGCTAAATGCGGTTGTTGCGGCGTTACCTATAATGAATAATAGTACATATACGGCAGGTTTTGGGAGCGGCGCAAAATTTGCTTCTATACTGCCCACTTTTATAAAGGAAATTAAAGGAGTTATTTCCGTTGGTGCTACCGTAGGTAATATAGATATATTGAACCTAAAGCAAAAATTCCAAATCATTGGTCTTGTAAATAGGGCAGATTATAATTTTCCCGAAATGTTGGAGGAGCGTAAAGTTTTGGATAAACTAAAATTTCCAAATCAGTTGTTCGTGTATGATGGACAGCAATTATTACCTGATGGCAATACCTTGGCTATGGCTATGAGGTTATTTACCTTAAGTAGCATGGCAAAAAATCATATTACAAAGGACAGTTCCTTGATTGACAATACCTATAATGATCTATTGATCAAGGCAAATACATTACTTAATAATGAACGCCCTATTTTGGCAACCTATCTTATTTCTGATATTGAAAGGATTTTTGCGCCTTTAATACCGATGGATTCTTTAAAAACGACAAAAAAATTGTTGAAGCGAAGCTCTTCCTATAAAAAGGCAATTAGATCCCAAAACAATATCATCCTAAAAGAAGCCTTTGCAAAAGGCGATTATGGTTATTATTTGGAAGAGGATATTTTAACCTATAACTACGCTAATTTAGGATGGTGGAACTATCAAATGAAGGAATTGGATAAATTGGATGAAAGTACCCAGCTTTTTGAAAGGCAATCTGCAAGTAGATTAAGAGGGTATATAAATGCACTGATTGCAGATAATATAGATTATGTAGCTTCCGCAGAAAAAGTAGATGTAGAGGCATTGAATTTGTTATATATGATCAAGACGATAACGGCACCAAAAGAATATGATTCTTACCTTAAAATCATATCAATAAGTGCCGGGATGGAAGATTTTGGAACGGCTCTTTTTTATTTGGAGGAGCTATTAAAAAATGGGTATACCGATAAAACAGAATTGTACGCCCTTGAAAATTCTGCATTACTTAGAATTACTCCAGAATTTAATGAGCTTATAGAAAAATATTTAAACGAAGCTCGTTATGATATTATTCCACAATAAGGTGTGGAACTTGTTCTAAATCCCAATCTATGACCAATCCTTTTGCAAGAGATTTTGCAATGTCTTCACCATAAAGAACTTGGCATAAGTACAATGCGGCTTCAAAACTTTTTGCACCTCCTGCAGAGGTAATGTATTTTCCGTCATGAACAAATAACACATTGTCCTTTATGTTTAGGTGAGGAAACATGGTTTTGTAATTTTCAATATCACTAGGAAAAGTGGTTGATGCAACAGCGTCTAAAATTCCTGCTTTTGCTAAAGGAAAAACGCCATCGCAATGACTGGTAACATACAATGCGTTTTTATCTACCTGTTTAATGAAATTGATCATCGCTATATCCTTCAAATCGCTATCCATAGAATGTTCTGCGCTAGGGACAACCAAAATGTCAATTGTAGGCAGTTCATCCTTTGTATAATCATAGTCGGGCAAAATGCGTACGCCTTCAAAAGTGGTAATGGGTTCTAGCGTATTTGCTATCGTAAAGGTATTCATTGCCTTAATACCTTTTCTAAATTTTGTATGTTGAAAAATATCGAAAGGTGCGGTAAATTCAGTATTGAAAGTACCGTTCATAATAAGAAAGGCAACATTGTAATTTTCAGGATTTAGCTCGGGCAGGGTTCTAATTTCTTCGTTGGTAATTACTTTTTCTTTTTCATCCTTTTTTTGGTTGCAACTAATTAGAAGAATCGGTAAAAGAATAAAGAGGTATATAAATTTCATATAGGTGGATTTTGACTTTTAAAGTACATTGTTATCTGAAAAACTTACAATGAATATATTGTATTTTTGAATTGTAAAAGTAGAGAAATGAGAATAAGTCTTATAGTATTGATGTTATGCGTTGTTGTTTCATGCGGTCAGGAAAAAAAGTATCATGACGCCAAACCAGATATAAAGTCTATAGCAAAGACAGATAAGTTAGCGGATATTTTAATGTTTCAAGAAGAGTTGAACGCTGAATTTAAAAATCCGGAAACTTCTCCTTTACCGGATCGGTTTAGGGCAACTTTTGAAACGTTAGCTTTTTTTGAACCGGACACTAATTACATTGTTGAAGCAAAGCTGATAAGAACCCCGGAAGCTTTACCTTTTGCTATGCCAACTACAACAGGGAGACAATCAACGGAAGTTGTCTATGGTATTGCTAAGTTTACTTTAAACGGTAAGGAGCATGAGTTGGAAATATATCAATCACCAGATTTAATAACCCAAAAAGAATATGAAGATTATTTGTTTTTGCCTTTTACGGATCAAACCAATGGAGAAGAAACTTATGGTGGCGGTAGGTATTTAGATTTAAGAATACCGAATGGCAATACAATTGTTTTAGATTTTAATAAAGCCTATAATCCATATTGTGCCTATAATAAAAAGTATAGTTGTCCTATTGTGCCAAAAGAAAATAACTTGGATACAGAAATTAGAGTAGGGGTAAAAGATTTTAAACATTAATAATGAAAGTAAAAAACCTCGGCAGGTATTGCCGAGGTTTTAAAACTTAAACTATAAAATCAACCATTAATTATATCAACGACTAGAAAGAGTAGATAGCTGCTATTAAGAATGAAGATAAGCTTTTAGAAGCTGCACCATCTGCATCAAAATAAGGCTCTACATCACTACCCCAAGAATCTAATCTAATTTCAGGCTTAATAATTAAGTTTTCTACTGAGTAGCTACCAGTTAAAGTTAATGCAAGAACGCTTGGGTCATCTTCTACTAAATCTGACATTACAGAGAAATACTCACCTCTTAAACCAATAGAGAAGTCATCTGATGTTGCGTATTGTGGATAAAGAGCTACACCTGAGAAACCTTCACCATCATTGTCTGCATAAGCTGCATTTATTCCTAAAAAGAATTCATCAGAAAGATCAAAACCACCTGTATAATCAATTTCAAAACCTAAAGCTTCTCCGCCATCATAGTAAAAATTTAAGAATTGACCGGCATAACCTAATTGAGCTCCTGCAGAGTAAGCGCCGGTTAAGTTATTGTTTGTGTCCGTTACATTCATAATTGCCAACATTAAGCTGAAATCATCAGAAAGTGCAAAATCTGCTTTTAAACCAACATGGGAAAAAGGTCCGCTAGAGAACAGGTAAGATGTGCTGTAGTTAAAGTTAGCTACAGGTGAAATTACTTCGTATCCTAGGTATGTGTTGAATCTACCCATTGTTAATGTAGTAGCATCAGATACATTCCAGTATGCATATAATTGGTTTAGGTTATATCCACCAACTGCATCATCGCCTCTAGGTCCAAAAACAACATCTGCAACTACCCCTGTTTTTTCCCCTTCGTAAGCGGCAATTATATTGGCCATACCTAAAGCAAATCCTAATTCATTGGCAAAAGAACTACCGAATGATTGAGGTGTAGCATCTGATGCACTTAAATTTGTTTGATAGTAAGCATCCACAGAACCACTAATACTGACTTTTTTCTCTTCCTCTTCTTGAGCTACCACTCCGGCAGCGGCAAAAAGCATAAGACCTGTTGCAAAAATATTTTTTACGTACTTTGTATTTATAATCGTTTTCATAAGTTTTTGATTTAATCCTTTATAAAGGATGAATTAATTTGAGTAAAATTTTATTGAAAAGGTTATGTAACGGAGCGTTCTGCAAAACGCTCCGTACTATTTTTAGTGCTGATTCATTCTAAAGTCTGCATACGCATCCATACCGTGCTCATGAATGTCTAGACCTTCAACTTCTTCTTCTTTAGCAACTCGTAAACCTAATGTCGCTTTTAAGACGCCCAATATAATTCCTGAAGTTATTATACAGAAACCACCTACGATCAATACGCCGTATAGTTGAGTCATAAACTGTGCGCCACTGGCCATGCTGCCGAAAATACCAACAGCCAATGTTCCCCAGATACCACAGATCAAGTGTACCGCTATGGCACCCACAGGATCATCCAATTTAAGTTTATCTATTAATGCTACTCCAAATACGATAATTACACCTGCAATAAGTCCAATAATTACGGCCTCGTTAGGTGACATTAAATCTGCACCTGCTGTAATACCAACCAAGCCACCAAGAATACCGTTCAAGAACATGGTCAAATCTAAATTCTTGTATAATATGGTGGAAGTGATCATTGCTCCAAACCCACCTGCAGCAGCAGCTAAACTAGTTGTTACCAATACTAGAGAAGTTAATTCTGGATCTGCAGACAGTACGGAACCGCCATTAAATCCAAACCAACCTAACCATAGTATTAAAACACCTGCCGTAGCCAAAGGAATATTGTGTCCTGGTATTGCATTTGGTTTTCCATCCTTGCCAAATTTTCCAATTCTGGAACCTAGTAAGAAGACGGCAACCAAAGCAGCCCAACCACCTACAGAGTGTACCAATGTAGAACCTGCGAAATCATAGAATCCCCATGAATCCAAGAATCCACCGCCCCATTTCCAGGCACCTACTATAGGATAAACTAGACCTACGTAGATTACGGTGAAGATCATAAATGATCCAATTTTTATACGCTCTGCTACTGCTCCTGAAACAATTGTTGCTGCTGTAGCGGCAAACATTCCTTGAAATAAGAAGTCTGTCCACCATGTGTAACCTCCATCAGCATAATCAGGTGTCATACCGCCTTCTGGGGCAGCAATACCAAAGCTATCCATGCTAAATTTTAAGATTCCCATGTCCCCATCTTCAAAACCTGGGTACATAAGGTTAAATCCAAATGCATAATACAGAAGTAAACCACCGGTTATGATGAAAATATTCTTGAATAATATGTTAATCGTGTTTTTTTGTCTGGTCAATCCAATTTCTAAAAAGGCAAATCCTGTGTGCATGAAGAATACCAATGCGGTAGCCAACATCATCCATACGTTGTTTGCTGTAAATAATCCTGCGTCCATCTTTTTTTATTTTTAGTTAGTGTTTTCGTTTTAGTTGATTCCTGCTAATCCGCTCTCCTTAGTTCTAATTCGGTATGCTTCTAGTACTTCGGATACAAATATTTTACCATCACCCACGTTACCGGAGTAAGCAGATTCTAAAATGGAATTCACCGCTTTTTCTAAAAAGTCATCCGATACTACAATAGATAAGTATCTGCGCTGTATATCGGTAGTGCTATACGAAATACCACGGTAGACATGACCTTGTTTTTCATTTCCTACTCCCGTTACATCCCAGTAACTGAAGAAATTAACCTCTATTTGATGTAATGCCTCTTTGACATCGTCAAATTTTGATTTTCTGATAATTGCCTCGATTTTTTTCATTTGACTAAGTTTTTGATATTGCCAAATATATGTTAAAATGATATACACCCTAATTTTTTATGGGGGTGTTTGGTGATTTTTATGAGTATCGCAATTTATACCCCATTTTTTTTAGGGTATCCGTATTTGATGTAGTTAATTTTAAGGATAGTGCCTATTGAGAAAAATAAAAATCGGCACGATTTGAATTAATTGTCAGATTTTTAGCAAATAACCTGACGATTGTGCAATAAATCGCGATTTTGCTAAAAAAAAATCAAAAAATAAAAATAGACGGGGTTAATGTTATTTTTATAACATCTTGCTGAGGTAAAGTCCTAATGATATGGCCAATATGCCAATTGCAACACTTAGTCCCGTATAAAGTGATGCATGTAATAAGGAGTACTCCTTAAATAATAAATTGCCTTCCAAGGCAAAAGTAGAGAATGTTGTAAACCCTCCACAAAATCCGGTAGCTAATAATAATGTCTGGTTTTGAGTAAGGTAATTATGTTTTAATGTTAGGCCAATCAAAAGACCTATAAGAAGACAGCCAATTATATTGACCAAAAAAGTTCCTAAATAAAAATTAGAATAATAGGGGTTTAATGTTTTGGAGATATAATAGCGAAGTATACTACCAAATCCTCCTCCCAAGAAAACTAATAAAAATTGTTTCATACCTTATAAAGGTAAAAAACTATACTGCTTTCTTGTAGCTAGTGGTCAATAAATCTAAAGGATAGATTACAGAAACTGGTTCGTTGTTCAATTTTTTAGTAGTTGCTTTGGATTTTTGGGATACACTTAAAAGACTAGCGATCACCATAAGAAAATTTATACCTACTAAAATTAGAAAAATCGTAAGAAATGTCATCATAATTAATTGCCCTTATGTATGAATAACGCAAAATTACATTATTTGTTATATTAAAGGTGTAAAAAGCTTCTTTCTGTTGTAAGAAGGCTAATTTTTGTGGTGTAGGTAAAATATTAACTATTTGTTAAGAAAATATTTAGTGCAAAGCAGTGAGATTATGAATAGTGCAAAGAAAATACCGATCCATTTAACGCCTTTGAAGTTTTTTTGGTGTTGTTTGCGCTCTTTTTTATAAGATAAGATGATAATAATGGCAAAAACTACTGCGAAAACGATTGCAAAAACAATTTGTCCGGTGCTGAACATATTCCCTATTTTTACGCAAAGCTAATAGAAAACCACTAAATATAAATGAAAAATAAATTAAAAGCCGTTAAAGAATTTCATAACTCTTTTGGTCTAGGTGTATCGGACAACATGCAAGCAGATTTAGGTAGTGCTAAAAATATGTTACGATTTAATTTAATGGACGAGGAAAACAAGGAGTATTTAGAAGCTGCCCAGAATAATGATATGGTAGAGGTTGCAGATGCCCTTGGTGACATGTTGTATATTTTATGCGGTACTATTTTAGAGCACGGTATGCAGTATAAAATAGAGGAAGTATTCAATGAAATACAGCGTAGTAATATGAGTAAATTGGGAGCTGATGGCAAGCCTATATACAGGGAAGATGGTAAGGTGTTAAAAGGCCCTAATTATTTTAGGCCGGACATAGAGGCTATTCTAAAAAAATAAAAGGGCCTAATGGCCCTTTTTTGTTACTTTTCAACTTTATAGCGCCAACCAAATTTGTCTTCGCTTTTATTGTATTGAATATCCGTGATTATTTTCTTTAATCTAGCGCCATAACTTTGTTGTAGTTCTGGTAATTCATACGTTGTGTCGCGGTAACCAAAACCGGATATTGGAGAAATTACCGCTGCAGTACCTGCACCGAACATTTCTTTTAAAGAGCCGTTTTTGGCTGCTTCTACAACTTCTTTTACAGATATTTTTCTTACTTCGGTCTTTATTCCTTGATCCTTGGCTATCTCCAAAATACTTTTACGGGTAATACCGTCCAGTATTCGGTCACTTGTAGGAGCAGTCATTAAGGTGTCGTTTATTCTAATAAAAATATTCATTGCCCCAGCCTCTTCAATAAACTCATGGTTGGTATCATCTGTCCAAATAACTTGATTGTATCCTTTATCTATGGCAAGTTGTGTTGGATAAAATTGACCGGCGTAGTTACCACCTGCTTTTGCAAAACCAACACCACCATTAGCAGACCTAGAATATTTTTCTTCTATCAATACCTTTACCTTACCGCTAAAATAGGACCCGGAAGGGGCACAAGCAATTATAAATTTATACTCATTGGCCGGTGACGCATGAAAACCATTTCCTGAAGCGAACATAAACGGTCTTATATATAAAGAACTCCCTTCTTGCGTAGGAATAAATGCTTTGTCCAAGTTTAATAAAGTGGTTAAACTGTCCATAAAATATTCTTGGGGAATTTGTGGTATACACATTCTTTCCGCAGAAATATTCAAACGCTTAAAGTTATCTAATGGCCTGAACAAAAACACGTCACCACTAGTATCTTTATAAGCTTTCATTCCTTCAAAAATGGATTGTCCGTAATGAAAGATTTTAGATGAAGGGTCTAAAGTAATTGGTTGATATGGAACAATGGTAGGGGTTTCCCAGACGCCATTTTTGTAGGTGCAGACCACCATGTGATCCGTGAATACAGAACCAAATGCAAGATTATCAAAATCAACTTGGTCAATTTTTGAATTTTTTACCTTTTCTACAATGATGTTTTTGGCTTCAATGCTCATAAAATATGTAACTTTAGTGGAATAAAATTAAACAAATATCGCTATTGGTCCTTCTTTTTTAAATTAAAATTGACCAGATTTGCAGGGAATTCATCATTTTTAAGATTTATGAAAGGATTTAACATATTACTTGTATTATTATTTGGGGTTTTATCATGTCAGGCCCAGCTACAGAAGCAGGCAAACGTAGAAAATAATGATCAAACCGTTTTAGGGGAATTCTTTGAGCTTAAGGATATAAAATCAAATGAAGAGGTTATGGCCCTTTACAATGATTTGGCTGTTACGGATACTTTGAATGTCACTATAAGATCCAAAGTCAATGAAGTCTGCAAAGTCAAAGGCTGCTGGATGGTCATAGAACTTCCACAAGGAGAGCAGGCAATGGTACGCTTTAAAGACTATGGTTTTTTTATGCCAAATGATATTGTTGAAAAAACCGTGATAATGAACGGTTTGGCCTATGTTGAAGAAATGAGTATTGCCGATCAAAGGCATTATGCTAAAGATGCCGGTAAAGATGAAACTGAAATTGCTAAAATCACTGCGCCAAAAAGAACGTATAGTTTTGAAGCGTCTGGTGTAGTAATACCCAATTAGTTTGAAACGGGAAATTATTACTACGGCAGATGGTTCAAAGACCATTCAGATAAAAGATTGGAATGAACAATATCATTCTAAACATGGAGCCATACAAGAAGCTTATCATGTGTTTATCCACTCTGGGTTGCACCTTTACAAAGATTGTCCACTTCATATTTTGGAAATTGGTTTCGGCACCGGTTTAAATGCCTTGATAACCCTTTTAGAAGCTGACGCCCAAAAATTAAACATAGACTATACTGGGGTAGAGGCATTCCCGGTCTCTGGGGAGGAATTGGCCCAATTAAATTATTTAGAAGAGCTGAATGTGCTTTCTCGACAAAAAACGTTTAATGAAATGCATTCATCACCATGGGAGAAACTCGTGCCTATTACCTCTGGCTTCCGCCTTAAAAAACAACAAAAAGATTTTAAGGAAATAACGGATATAGAGCAGTATGATTTGGTGTACTTTGATGCTTTTGGTGCACGCGTACAACCAGAACTTTGGACCTATGAAATTTTTATGATAATGTTCAAGGCCCTTAAAAAAGGCGGTTATCTGGTTACTTATGCTGCTAAAGGCAGTGTTAGGAGGGCTATGTTAGATGTGGGTTTTTTGGTAGAAAGATTACCCGGGCCACCGGGTAAAAGAGAAATGTTGAGGGCAAGAAAACCTTAAATTTTTTAAAAGGCCCAATTTTATTGGTTTTGAATTTTTTTAAAAATGCCAACGCATTGAACAACAATGTTAAATCGAAATTAAATAGCATTTAAAGAAGCATCAAAAGGAATACCTTTATGTTATGAAAGTATTGATAACAGGTGCAACGGGTTTGGTTGGTAGCGAGTTAGTATCTCAATGCCATGAAAAAGGATATGATGTAAACTACCTGACTACCAATAAGGGTAAAATTGTATCTAAGCCCAATTATCAAGGTTATTATTGGAATCCTGAAAAGGCTGAAATAGATTCGGATTGTCTAAAAAATGTGTCCGTAATCATTAATTTGGCGGGGGCAAGCATTTCAAAACGTTGGACGTCTAGCTATAAGAAAACCATATTGGACAGTCGTGTAAATTCTTTGGGACTTTTAAAGCAAACCCTTATGAATACGGCAGACCATACCGTTACCTCATTGGTGTCGGCTTCCGCAATAGGGGTGTATCCTAATTCATTAAGTAATTATTATAGTGAAGAGGAGTCAGAGGTAGATGATAGTTTCCTGGGGCGCGTAGTACAGGTTTGGGAGGAAAAGGCTGATGAATTCAAACAATTGGGACTCATTGTTGCCAAGGTAAGGATTGGTTTGGTTATGTCCAATAAAGGAGGCGCTTTGCCTCAGATGGCAAAACCGGTTAAATATTTTGTTGGAACGGCATTTGGTAGTGGTGAACAATGGCAGTCTTGGATCCACATCTCAGATTTGGCCAGAATTTTTGTGCATGTGGCACAATATGAGCTAGAGGGTGTTTTTAATGGCGTTGCTCCAAACCCGGTAACCAATGCAAAAATGGTAAAGGAAATTGCCAAAAACTTGGAAAGACCTTTGGTTTTGCCCAATATTCCCAAATTTGTAATGTATACTATATTAGGTAAAATGGCCTATCTATTATTTGCTAGCCAACGAGTTAGTAGTAAGAAAATAGAAGAAGAGGGCTTCGTATTTCAATATACCAATATTTGTCATGCTCTGTCAGAAATTTTTAAGAATGATGCTCAATGTATCGATTCTAAAACCAAGGTTACTAATGAGTTTGTGTCTTGAACCATTAAAATAATTATGGTCATAGAGTATGAATCCGCTTTTTGGCGGATTTTTTTTTAATCTTTTGTGACATTTTGACATTTTTAAAGAATTGGCAGTACTTTTGCCTGCTCTTAATCGGCGATTTAAATATTAGAATAAATTATGAGTGATAAAGAAAACACTTTAGATGACGAATTCTTGGAAAATGAAATTCAAGAAGATGATATAAATGAGCAAGAGGCGGCCCTTGAAGATGGGGAGGATGTAGATGAGCGTACAGAAGAAGAAGTACTTAGAGAAGATTTGGCGAAAGAAAAGGATAAATTTTTAAGATTGTTCGCGGAATTTGAAAACTATAAAAAGCGTACGTCAAAGGAGCGCATGGATTTATTCAAGACTGCTGGCCAAGAAGTAATTGTTTCATTATTACCCGTTTTGGATGATTTTGATAGGGCAATGAAAGAATTGGCAAAATCTGATGACGAAGAGGTTTTTAAGGGTATTGAGTTGATCAACGTAAAACTTAGGGAGACTTTAAAATCCAAAGGGTTGCAAATGTTAGAGGTAAAGGCGGGAGATGTATTTGATGCGGAAATTCACGAGGCCATTACACAGATACCTGCACCCGATGAAAAGATGAAAGGTAAGATTATTGATGTAATAGAAAAAGGGTTCTCCTTGGGTGACCGTATCATTAGACATCCAAAAGTTGTAGTAGGAAATTAAAAAATTGGCATGAAGGAAGATTATTATGAAGTACTGGGCTTAAGTAAAGGTGCTTCTGCTGCGGAAATTAAAAAAGCGTACCGTAAAAAGGCATTACAGTATCACCCGGATAAAAACCCCGGTGATAGTGAAGCTGAGGAAATGTTTAAAAAATCTGCCGAAGCTTATGAGGTGTTAAGTGACCCGGATAAGAAAGCGCGCTATGATCAATTTGGACACAGTGCTTTTGAAGGCGGCGGCGGTTTTGGCGGCGGCGGAATGAATATGGATGATATTTTCAGCCAGTTCGGTGATATCTTCGGTGGCTTTGGCGGTGGCGGATTTAGCGGTTTTGGCGGCGGTGGCGGTCAAAGACGGGCTAAAGGAAGTAATCTTAGAATACGGGTGACCCTTAGTTTAGAAGAGGTTGCCAATGGTGTAGAGAAAAAGGTCAAGGTTAGAAGAAAGGTACAGGCAGATGGTGTTACTTATAAAACATGTAGTACATGTGGCGGTAGGGGACAAGTGACCAAAATACAGAATACTATCTTAGGAAGAATGCAGACCGCAGCAGTGTGTAGCGCTTGTGGTGGTAGTGGGCAGATATTGGATAGCAAGCCAAATGATGCTGATGCCCAAGGCCTTAAAGTGGCAGAAGAAACGGTTTCTATAAATATACCTGCAGGTGTAGAGGATGGTATGCAGCTTAAAGTTCCAAATAAAGGTAATGATGCACCGGGTAACGGTGTTCCTGGAGATTTATTGGTTGCCATAGAAACACAGGAACATAGCACGTTAAAGCGTGAGGGGGACAACCTTCACTATGACCTTTATGTAAGTATTTCAGAAGCAGTTTTGGGAACTTCTAAAGAAATAGATGCTGTTGGTGGCAAGGTGCGCATAAAATTAGAACCAGGAATCCAGTCCGGCAAAATATTACGATTAAGAGGTAAGGGTATTTCCAGTTTAAACGGTTATGGATCGGGAGATTTGCTTGTTCACGTTAATGTATGGACCCCTAAAGAATTAAATAAGGAACAGCGAGAGTTTTTCGAAAAAATGAACGGCAACGATAATTTTGAGCCTAGACCGGAGAAATCTGACAAATCATTTTTTGAAAAAGTTAAAGATATGTTCTCTTAACTTAAATAAGATTGTTTTTAAATAAAAAACGTATATTTGAGATAATATTGGGCAACCAATATTAATTTTCTTTTTCATAGCAATTTTTTTCCCATCCTTGATTTATTAAGGGTGGGTTTTGCTTTTTATTAGGCGGCTGTCAATCAATTCTTTACAAAATATAATTATGCTGTAATGAATTTCTAATGAATATAGCTAGTCAAAACAAATCAATATCTTTGAACAAATTGCTTACATGAACAACATTTTGGTAGCTACAAATGTCACAAAGCAATACGGTGACCATTTAGCTTTAAAAGACGTTTCCCTAGAAATTCCAAAAAACAGTATTTATGGTTTACTTGGGCCTAATGGTGCGGGTAAAACCACATTGATTCGTATTATCAATCAAATAACCTATCCTGATCAAGGGGCCGTTTATTTTGATGGAGAACCTTTAAACCCTGGTCATATTGCACAAATAGGATATCTACCAGAAGAAAGAGGCCTTTACAAAAGTATGAAAGTGGGTGAGCAGGCCCTTTATCTGGCACAATTAAAAGGTTTGCCTAAAGCCGAAGCCAAAAAACGCTTAAAATATTGGTTTGAAAAATTAGAAATTGGAGATTGGTGGAATAAAAAAATACAAGAGCTTTCCAAAGGTATGGCTCAAAAGATACAATTTGTGGTAACCGTATTACACGAACCTAAATTATTGATTTTCGATGAACCTTTTAGTGGTTTTGATCCCATTAATGCCAATATCATCAAAGAACAGATTCTGGAGCTAAAGGAAAAAGGAACCTCGATTATATTTTCAACGCACCGTATGGAGTCCGTAGAGGAATTGTGCGAGCATATTGCCCTTATTCATAAATCTGAAAAAATTCTGGACGGCAAGCTGGCAGAAATTAAGAAAGCTTATAAAAACAATATCTTTAAAATTGGAATGGAGTGTTTATCACCTAATGGATTAATAGGTGATTTGCAAGAGCGTTTTAATGTTTTAAATCACGATTATGATAGTAAAGAGGGCCAGTTGAATATTTCCGTTCAATTACCTACAAACGATTCTAGGGAGATTTTAAACTATTTAGGTCAAAAAGCCAATATCAACGGCTTTATGGAAACAATACCATCGGCCAATGATATTTTTATTCAGACCATCCAAAAAAGAAATACAACTCATGAATAAATTGCCGCTGATTATTAAAAGGGAGTATTTGGCAAAAGTTAGGAACAAGTCATTTGTAATTATGACTTTCTTAAGTCCTTTACTAATGGTTGGTATGATTTTGCTGATATCTTACTTGACGCAATTGAACGATAATGAAAAAAGAATCATTGCGGTACTTAACGAAAGCGGATATTTCACCAATGAATTTGTTGCTAATAAGGCCACTTCATATGTAAATTTTAAGGATTTAACCTTAGCACAGGCAAAGGATTCTACCGTAAGTTTGGGGTATTATGGTTTGGTATATTTACCTGAAGAACCAAATTTGGAACGCGTGGCACAACGTGCTTTTTTTTATAGTAATGATGCTCCTAGTGCCGCTGTACTTGAAAAATTGGAAAACATAATTACCGGTAGATTGCGTCAGGAACGCTTAAGGGAGTTGGGTCTTTCCCCTAAAGAATATGCAGAAATGGACCGCAGTTATAGTCTTAATATAGAAACATTTGATGGGTTGCAGAATATAAAGGGCATTAACGAAATTAAGGCGGTAATCGGTGGTGCATTTGGGTATTTGATCATGATGTTCATAATTATTTATGGAGGTTTTGTAATGCGTAGTGTTATTGAGGAAAAAACCAGTCGTATTATTGAGGTCATTATATCATCTGTAAAACCTTTTCATTTAATGATGGGTAAGATTATAGGAACCTCACTTGCAGGTATTACCCAATTTGGTATTTGGATTGTTTCGGGTATTATTTTGCTATTTGTAGGTCTGGCAATTTTTGATATAGATCCTTCTACGTTGACAAAAGGTGGTATGCCTCAGACAATGGGCAATGGTTCTGGAATGGATGTAGATACCGTTACTCAAAATATTCAACTGTATGCCCAGGAAATTTTTGAGATTCCTATATTGGCTATGTTGATTTTCTTTATTATCTATTTTGTACTGGGATATTTAATCTATAGTTCTATTTATGCGGCCATAGGAGCTGCCGTGGATAATGAAACGGACACGCAGCAGTTTATTTTTCCGGTTATCTTACCTCTTATGCTGGCAATTTATGTTGGGTTCTTTTCTGTTTTTAGCAATCCAAATGGCCCCATTGCCGTTGCGTTTTCACTTTTTCCGTTAACGTCGCCAATAGTTATGCTTATGCGTTTACCATGGGGTATAGGTGAAGGTGGTGTACCGGTTTGGCAATTGATCAGCTCTATTTTAATTTTAATAGCTACATTTATTGGTATAGTATGGGTTGCGGCCAAAATATATAGGGTGGGTATTCTTATGTATGGCAAAAAGCCTAGTTATAAAGATTTGTTCAGATGGCTCAAATATTCTTAATGATACAAGAGGGTACCGAAAAGTTAAAGGAAATTATAGAAGATGATGTCTGGGGTACCATAAAGAAATTCCTTGACCTTGGTTACCACTTTGGCGAAGGTGAAAAGTCTATTCATATCACTGTAGGACTTTTACTTTTGTTAACGATAGCCTTTTTGCTTACCAGTACTGTTTTACAGGCCATACGAAGGTTTTTTACCAGAAATATGGAAACGGATGACAAGCTAAAGTTCATTAGTATCTTCAAGTTCATTAAATACCTTGTATATGTTGTGGTCATCTTGTTTACAATGAGTGCGGCCGGTATTAATATTACCATTTTAATCACGGCATCTGCTGCCTTGTTCGTAGGTTTAGGTCTGGCATTACAGGAAATTTTCCAGGATATTATTGGTGGTATTTTCATTATCGTGGATAAATCGCTCAGAGTTGGCGATATTATTGAAATAGATGGTAAGGTGGGTAAGGTTTTTGAAATAAAATTAAGGACTACACGGGCCGTTACCAGAGATGATAAGGTCATTATAATCCCCAATCATAAGTTTATTAGTGATATCATATATAATTATACCCAAAACCATAAAACGACAAGGGAGGCTATTCGTATTGGTGTGGCTTACGGAACAGATGTTGAACTTGTAACACGGCTTTTGTTGGAAATCATTAAGACACATCGTAATGTCTTAAAAAGTCCTAAACCCTTTGTTCTGTTTGAGGACTTTGGTGATTCTGCATTAATTTTTGCTCTTAATTTTTATATTTCCGATAGTTTTTCCGTACCACGTGTTAAAAGTGAATTGCGGTATAAAATTGATGCCGAGTTTAGAAAAAATAAGATTACTATACCCTTTCCTCAAAGGGACGTTCATATTTTTCAACAAGGCACCCTAAGCAATGAATAACAAGAAAAGTATGGGTGTAAAGAGAGAAGGAACGTTTCTTTTTTTCAGTTTAATGTTTTTTTGGCAATTTGTTCTTGGCCAAACACCAGATGTGTTTAGGTTAGAGTATATGTTAATGCCAGACAATAGTGCCCAAGTAGAAACTTCCCGTATTAAGTTGGTAATGAATATACCTATAGCTGTTCGTAATAAAAAGGACTATGTAATCTTGGGGGCAGAGTATAATCGGTACAATTTTGAAGTTCCAGATGACTTATTTCCAAATGCGGGCGATATAAAAAAATTTCATGTTGTAGATGTTAATATGGCCTATATGTATAAGCTTAGTGAAAACTGGCGCTTGGTTGGTGTGGTAACTCCTAGATGGTCCTCTAATTTCGTTGAAGACTTACAGCAAGATGACTTCAATGTTAATCTTACGGCAGGGGCATATAAAAATATAAAGGATGTGGAAAAACCTTATATTTTGGTTATGGGGCTATCTTACAATGGTACTTCTCCAATAGATGTTCCCTTACCCTTTTTATATTTTGAAAAAAGATTTCATGCTAACTGGTCCTATATTTTAGGGGCTCCAAAATCTGGTATGAAGTACTTTACTAAAAAAGGACACTTTTTTCAGACCGAACTTTTTTTGGACGGATATTACGTGAATATCCAGAACAATATTTTACTTCCAGGAAATAATTTGTCTACAGATGTATCATCTACGGCACTATTATTGACTTTAGGATATCAGTATAAAATAACGAAAGATATATCCGTTTACCTTATAGGCGGTCATTCCTTATTTCAAAATGGGGTGTTACGAGATGAGGAAAGGAATGATATATTTACATTAAATGATGAAGCAGGTCTGTATTTCAGGACCGGTTTTAGAATTGGAATTTAAAAAACTAAAGGATGTCAAAAATTTTGGTAATTGAAGATGAGGCGGCAATTAGAAGGGTGTTGGTCAAGATTCTTAGCGAAGAAAATGATGCGTACTCCGTTGAAGAGGCGGAAGATGGATTAAAAGGTATAGAGACCATAAAGGATAACGACTATGATCTGGTTCTTTGTGATATTAAAATGCCTAAAATGGATGGGGTAGAAGTGCTAGAAGCGGCAAGAAAAATTAAGCCGGAAATACCTTTTATCATGATTTCAGGTCATGGTGATCTGGATACTGCTGTAAATACAATGCGCCTTGGCGCCTTTGACTATATTTCAAAACCACCAGATTTAAATAGGTTGTTAACCACGGTCAGGAATGCTTTGGATAGAAAAGTATTGGTGGTTGAAAATAAAAAGCTAAAGAAAAAGGTCAGCAAGAATTATGAGATGATCGGTGAAAGTAAAGAAATTAGCACCATCAAGGAAATGATAGAGAAGGTTGCCCCTACAGATGCCAGAGTTTTAATTACCGGCTCTAACGGAACGGGTAAAGAGTTGGTAGCGCATTGGATCCACGAAAAAAGTGGTAGAAGTAGTGCCGCGTTCATAGAGGTAAACTGTGCGGCCATTCCATCGGAACTTATAGAAAGTGAACTATTTGGCCATGTTAAAGGAGCGTTTACCTCGGCTGTTAAAGACAGGGCCGGTAAATTTGAAGCAGCCAATAAAGGAACCATATTTTTAGACGAGATTGGTGACATGAGCCTTTCTGCCCAAGCAAAGGTTTTAAGGGCACTACAGGAAAGTAAAATCTCTAGGGTTGGTACGGATAAGGATATTAAGGTTGATGTTAGGGTTATTGCGGCCACCAACAAAAATTTAAAAAAAGAAATTGAAGATGGTAATTTTAGGGAAGATCTATATCATAGACTTGCCGTTATTTTGATACAGGTACCTAGTTTAAATGATAGGAGGGATGATATACCTTTATTGATTCAACATTTTTCAAAAAAGATTTGCGAAGAACAGGGTATGGCTACAAAAACATTTTCTGACGGAGCGATCAAATTGTTGAAAGCCTATGATTGGACCGGAAATATTAGGGAATTAAGAAACGTAGTGGAACGTCTTATTATCCTGGGAGGTCAAAACGTATCAGAGGATGACGTAAAACTATTTGCCAGTAAATAATATTACCTACTTCTTATAGGTTTGGAACAGTTACCCAATTTGTTTAATGCATTTTGGGTAATTTCTTTTGTTCTTAAATTATAGTACTTACTACCTTCGGATAAGTCTGTTTTTAATAACTGTTGCTCGCATTCGTTAAAAATTCGCTTGGCAAAAATATATGCCTCCTTACAATCAACGGTTTCAACTACTTTATTCAGGGATATTCTATATTTTTCCAAAGATTGGTCAATTTTTTCATTCAAGCTAGATGGCTCTTTTACCCTAATGGCTTCATTTTTGGATATCGATTTTGTAGAGGTATTCATGGCCAATAGATTATCGGCGTATACGCTATTATGATTATCATGCTCTGCTAGAACAAGCATAGTGTTATTCGTTATCTCAATAGATTTTTTCAAGAAATTTTTAGTTCCAATTAAAGTGGTCGATTTTGTGGCCGCTTTTAAATGCTCTAAATTTTCTTCCATTCTGTCCTTGGCTCGTGTACATCCACATTGGCTTAATTGTACTTTGGACTTTTCAAGGGCGTTAAGGGCTTTATAGGTGTAAAACCTGGCTTTGTTAATATCCTCTGTTTGTAATGCTTCTACTATTCTTGCTTTGGCAAAAGCCATATTGCTATTTGCATACTCACATTCTAAATTGGAGCTAAAGGAGGACAACAATAGCATGGAGAGAATGCAGAAAATATAGGTATACTTCTTCATTGGTAGGTTTTAAGATTGTAAAATTTGGGACTTTACAATTTTAAATTTAAGCTTTGTGGTGGGGTCTTTCTATTATTTTCGATACAATACCCAAGTAGCACGATTAACGGATGTTATTTGCAAACGTTGTTCATATAGAATTGGTAACTATTAAATTTTAACTTTATATTTCAGTATGGATAAAATAGATATAGAAAAATATAAGGTCAGTGAAAATTTTAAGTTGGAACATGTGCCAACTTTAGAGGATTTTGGCAAAACGGATAAGGAATTAAAAAAAGAACTCTCCGGAATAAGAAGGGAACTTGGGGAGTTCCAGGACACTATATATGCCCATGACAAGTATAGTATTTTGGTCTGCTTACAGGGTATGGATACTGCTGGTAAGGACAGTTTAATTCGTGAAGTATTCAAGGACTTTAATGTCAGCGGGGTAGAAGTTCATAGTTTTAAAGTACCTACGGATTTGGAGTTGAGCCATAATTATCTTTGGAGGCACTATATAGCCTTACCTGCCAAGGGAAAATTTGGGGTCTTTAATAGAACCCATTATGAAAATGTGTTGGTTACAAGGGTTCATCCAGAATACATTCTCAATGAACATATACCCGGTATACACGATGTTGATGATATAGATCAGAAGTTTTGGGATAAACGTTTTGAACAAATCAATGACTTTGAGCGGCATTTGGCAGAAAACGGCACCATAATTTTTAAATTCTTTTTAAACTTATCCAAAGAGGAACAGCGTCAGCGGTTATTACGTAGGCTTGCCGTTAAGGATAAGCATTGGAAATTTTCTCCGGGTGACCTAAAGGAACGTAAGTTATGGTCGGTTTATCAGAAATGTTATGAAGAGGCCATTTCAAAAACTACAAAAAAGCATGCGCCATGGTTTTCTATTCCGGCAGATAATAAGAAGGCGGCAAGGGTAATAGTTGCTTCAATCTTATTGCAATCGTTAAAAAAATACAAAGATATCAAGGAGCCTAGGTTGAGCGAAAAAATATTAGCTAATTTAGATTCCTATGAAGAACAATTACAACAAGAGGGTTAAACTGGGTTTTGTATTCATTTTTGCCTGTATGTTTATGGGCCATGCCCAAAAAAATGATGAAGAACAGATTAAGGCATTCTATGATTCCGCTTTGACCAACGCCACCGGGTATCATTGGTTAAATTATTTATCCAACCAAATTGGGGGCAGGTTGTCCGGCTCAGTACAAGCGCAACAAGCAGTTGACTATACCAAACTGCAATTAGATTCCCTTGGGGTGGACAAAGTCTGGTTACAACCGGTAATGGTTCCCAAATGGGTTAGGGGAACTCCGGAATTTGCCTATTATGAGACTACTCCCGGTATGACTACCAACGTTGCCATATGTGCGCTGGGTGGATCCGTGGCTACACCGCCAAAAGGATTAAAGGCCAAAATTGTGGAAGTTGAAGGCATTGAAGCCTTGGAACAGCTGGGGGAAAAAGAAATAGCAGGTAAAATTGTGTTTTTCAATAAACCTATGGATCCTACATCAATTAACACCTTCGAAGCTTACTCTAATTGTGTAGACCAGCGCTATGCCGGGGCAATGGAGGCTTCTAAGTACGGTGCAGTTGGGGTCATTGTTCGTTCAATGAACTTGCGCTTAGATGATTATCCGCATACTGGTTCTATGGGGTATGGCGATCAACCCGTTAGTGAAAGAATTCCTGCTGCGGCAATCAGTACCAATGGGGCGGAGTTGTTAAGTACCTCATTAAAATTAAATCCGGATATAAATTTCTATTTCAAACAAAACTGCAAACAGTTTCAAGATGTTGAATCCTATAATGTCATTGGTGAAATTACGGGGAGTACATTGCCTAACGAAATTATTGTGGTAGGCGGACATTTAGATTCTTGGGATCTTGGAGATGGTTCTCATGATGATGGTGCTGGGTGCGTTCAGAGTATGGAGGTGCTCAATTTATTTAAAACAACCGGATATAGGCCCAAAAGGACCATTAGGGTGGTACTGTTTATGAATGAAGAAAACGGACTTAGGGGAGGAAATGCTTATGCAGATTGGGCCAGTAAAGGTAAAGAGCATCACATATTTGCTTTGGAAAGTGATTCTGGCGGATTTACGCCAAGAGGTTTTACCTTGGATGCTACGGACAAGGAGATTGAAAATATTGAAGCATGGAAGCCATTATTTAAGCCCTATTTAATTCATTTTTTTGAAAAGGGGTTTGGCGGTGCCGATATTGGACCTTTAAAAAAATCAACGAACCAAAATATAGTATTGGCCGGACTAAGACCAGATTCTCAACGATACTTTGATTATCACCATGCAGAGAACGATACTTTTGAGCAGGTAAACCAGCGTGAATTGCAACTTGGTGCCGCTACAATGACCAGTTTGATATATTTAGTGGATAAATATGGGTTGGATTAAGCCATGAATCAGCTATTGCAAAAAAGCTTATTACTATGGTTATTTACTTATCGGATAACTTACTGGGAATATTTTCAATTTCCGATTTTGGCAATGATGAGGACCTCAACTTAATACCCAAGATAAAGTCAATGACCTTGCCCAGGTATTTTTCCATGAAGTTAGATAATGGCCCGGCAATGTACCTTACAATAATGAAGGATGCCGTAATCATTAATGTAATGGTTCCTATCAAGATTACATATTTATTCATGTAGCCCATAAGATTATTAAATATAATATATCCTATGCGTTGGTGCAGTAGGTATAAAGGATAGGTCATAATGCCCAAGTATAAAAAATAAGGTTTGTTCATCCATTTTAATCCTCCTAAGATTACTAAGAGCATTATCCCGTATGCACTGAACATTACGGCGAAGATTACCGGTTCTGAAAAGGTTTCGTTATATATGACCATGGCCATTTTGGCATATATCAAACGGTGAAAACAAGATAAAATAAAACATATACCAATGGCTATTCCGTTCTTGAGATTTACCGTTTTACTTTTATAAATGTCTGCCATCAACATCCCAGCAATAAACGCAGGCGACCATTGGAACATTAGGAAAAGATTAAGTACTTTGAAAATAAATATATTTTGCACAAGCGGGTATATTACCGTTAGCCCAAGCCATATATAGGCAATTGTGTTCACCTTTATTTTTTTATATCTGTAAAGTATCAGATAGCCAAGAGCCAAGGCGTAAAACCTAAGTTCTACGGACATGGTCCAATACGCTCCGTCTAAACGTTCAATGTCAAAGAAATCCTGTAACAGCGTCAAATTAAAAAGAAATTGACCAAATGTTGCCGTAAACCTTGGGGCACCGTAGAATATAGTAACCAAATAAGTAATAAATGCACAGAGCCAATAAACCGAAAATAGACGAACTACCCGAGATTTAAAAAAATAGGTTACGGATTTGTTGGCGACAGATAATGTAATTACGAATCCGCTGATAATAAAGAAAAGGTCAATGAATACAGCACAATATTTAACCCATTCCCCGGCAAGTTCTAGAAAGCTAAGGTTCGTTAAATTATCTGCTTTGAATCCCCTATAAAGGTAATGGACTAACATAATGCCAACTGCGGCAACAAATCGTAATAAATCAATTTGGTAAATACGTTGTTTAACAGCCATATTAAAAATGATGCGTTTTGTATAGGAAAACAAACAACGTTATATTTTCAATAATAATTTATTCTTCTCGATAGAAGTATAAATATATTGGTTTATCTTCTTTTTAACATATCTTTTAAAATGGCCGTTGCGTACTGTAAATTCATGAACGGCAAAATTTCTTTACCTTTGCCGGATATTTAAAATCAGTATAATGGAAGATGGAATTTATGCCAAGTTCAATACGAGCAAAGGCGAGATATTAGTAAAATTAACACATGAAAAAACTCCTGGTACGGTGGGTAATTTTGTGGCCTTAGCTGAAGGAAAAAAGAAGAATACCGCCAAAAGTGAGGGGGAACCATTCTACAATGGACTAAAATTTCATAGGGTGATCCCAGATTTTATGATTCAAGGTGGATGTCCTTTAGGCCGTGGTACTGGAGATGCCGGTTATAAGTTTGATGATGAGTTTCATCCAGAACTAAAACATGACGCTCCTGGAATATTATCTATGGCAAATTCAGGACCAGGTACCAATGGTAGCCAGTTTTTTATTACACACGGGCCAACTCCTTGGTTAGATAATAAACATACAGTTTTTGGTGCAGTAGCTAGTGGTCAGGAAGTTGTAGATGCCATTGCACAAGATGATAAGATAGATTCAGTTGAAATTGTTAGAGTAGGTGATGAAGCAGAAAATTGGGATGCCCTAAAGGCGTTTGAGGATTTTAACGCTGCCGGAGAGGCACGTATAGCAGCAGAAAAGGCCAAACAACAAGCTGAGCTTGATAAAGTTGCGGCAGGTTTTGATACTACGGCATCTGGACTCCGTTATAAAATGATACAAAAAGGAAACGGTACCAAGGCAGAAAAAGGCAAAACTGTTTCCGTTCATTATGAAGGCTCTTTATTGGATGGACAAGTTTTTGATTCGTCTTATAAACGTAATTCCCCTATTGATTTTCAATTGGGTATTGGTCAAGTTATTCCAGGATGGGATGAAGGAATCTCCTTATTGCAAGTAGGTGACAAGGCACGATTTGTAATACCATCTGATTTGGCGTACGGCGCTGCAGGAGCAGGTGGGGTTATTCCACCAAATGCTACGTTGATTTTTGATGTAGAATTGATGAAGGTAGGTTAACCTTACATATATAAAACAGTTTAACACCTATGTCTTAAGGATATAGGTGTTTTTTTGTTTTTGATTCTAATTACTATTTTACTTTAGTAATGAGGTAAACTTACTTTTTTCTGGTAACGAAGCTGCCTAGAATTAATGCAACATTGACAATCAATAATACCAAAAGTACGGTCAAAAATGTATTCATAGTTGTTTAAATAAGGTTGGGGAACTCTGGTTGTTTATTGGTAGATGTGTAAGTAGTATAATGGTTGCGTAAAAAAGTAGAATTTTTTTACATAAAAAAAACCTGACTCCGTAGAATCAGGTTTTAAACTATAAAAAAGTTAAATCGTTACCTAGTCAATTACCTTCACATTAACGGCGTTTAATCCTTTTTTACCTTGTTGTAGTTCAAATTCTACAACATCACCTTCTCGAACTTCATCGATTAAGCCAGAAATGTGTACAAAATGATCTTCGTTTGAACCATCTTCAGTGATAAATCCGTAACCTTTGGAATCATTGAAGAATTTTACTGTTCCTTTACTCATAATAGAAAAATTAAATATTAATTAAAGCGCAAATATAGTGTTTAATTATTTAATAAGTAATATTCCTACAGGTTATATTAAGGTTAAACAAATACACATAACTTATTGACTATGAACTGTTTTTTGAGCCTATTTTGTAGGGTCTGGAGTCATTCTTAGATACGGTTTTACTTCTGTTACCCCCTTAGAAAATAGTTCCTTTGCATCTGCGGTGGAGATTGCGGGGCTAACTACAACGTCATTACCGTTTTCCCAATTGGCAGGAGTGGCAACTTTATGATATGCAGTTAGTTGCAAGGAATCTATGACCCTTAAAAGTTCATAGAAATTTCTACCTGTAGAAGCTGGGTAGGTCAACGTAAGTTTAACTGTTTTATCAGGGGCTATAATAAATACTGAGCGTACGGTTAAATTATTATCTGCATTAGGATGGATCATATCATAAAGGTCAGAGACCTTTTTGTCCTCATCGGCAATTATTGGAAAATTAACTACCGTGTCCTGTACTTCATTAATATCCTTGATCCATTCTGCATGAGATGCTGCACCATCTACACTTAGCGCTAACATTTTAACATTGCGTTTGTCAAATTCATCCTTAAATTTAGCGGCCGTACCTAACTCTGTTGTACAGACCGGAGTAAAGTCTGCAGGGTGTGAAAATAAAATTCCCCAACTATCTCCTAAATAATCGTAAAGATTTATGGTTCCTACGGAACTATCTGCTGTAAAATCGGGTGCTTTGTCCCCTAATCGTATTGTTGCCATGTTGTAATTTTTTTAAATTTTTTTATCCTATAAAGTTACTAGATTAATAGAGCTATACTCCAGTTTTTAGGTTAAAAGTCTATTAAAATTTTTTACATTTATCCAATGGAAGAGTTAGAAAAATTAAAATATCCCATAGGGCATTTTGAGTGTCCGGATGAAATATCCAAAGCGGATATAAATAGATGGATTACGGTATTGGATACCTTACCAAAAAGATTAAATGATTTGGTTGGCGGTCTTAACGAAAAACAACTGGACACTCCTTATAGAAATGGTGGTTGGACGGTTAGGCAGGTTATACACCACTTGGCAGATAGCCACCATCATAGCTATACCAGGTTTAAGTGGGCCTTGACGGAAAATAGACCTTTGATAAAAGTATATGAAGAAAAGGATTGGAGTAATTTAATTGATGCTAAAAGCGCACCTATTTCCTTGTCCTTGAATTACCTGACTGCTATACATGCAAAACTTGTGTATTTGTTGAAACATATATCAGCATCAGATTACCAAAAAAGTTATATACACCCAGATGGTAACATGAATGTTTCCGTTGCGGAAAATTTGGGTAAATATGCTTGGCATAGCAACCACCACTATGCCCACATAAAAAACCTTATGGAAAGAAACAATTGGTAATTAAATCTCCTTTAACAATATGTACATTGGTTTTTCCTCTTCAATTACATTGTTAAAGGGTACTTGGGTGGTTCCAACTATAGAAAAACCATTGGCTATATAAAAAGGTAAAGCCAAGCCTTTTTGCATGGCTTCTAAAAAGACAACTTTTTTTAATTTGGTTTTTGCTTTTGTAGCTATAAAATTTAAGGCCGCTTTTCCTATACCCTTGCCCGTGTATTCTTTTTTAATATATATTTTATCCAAAAAAAGGGTTTCATTATTCCTGTAGTTGGTTAAAGCTTTCTCATAACTAAGTTTTAAAATACCCACAATTATATCTTCTAAGGTAATTACAAAAAGTTCTGAATTTTCATCTCCTTCTTCCTTGATTAGTACTTCCTTTGTAAAACTATTTTGGATATAGGTGGCAGTGTTGCCCTCTGGCCATAGATGTCTATAATGTTGATTGTAGGCTATTGTACCCACCGTAATATAATCATGGTAGAGAGATGATGTTAGTGGTTTAAAATCAACAGGGTACATTAGTGTTGTATTTTATTGGCCTTAGGATTTCCATTTTATGCCACAGCCTATACTTGGTTTTTGTACAGGGTCAATTGCGGTACCTGAAAGAAGATTGTCCATGGCATTTCTTAGGTCCTTTCCATTTAGCGGTTTGTCATTGCCAGGCCTGGAATCATCAAGTTGGCCACGGTACACCAACTCTAAATCCTTGTTAAAAAGATAAAAATCTGGGGTACAGGCCGCATTATAGCTTTTAGCAACGGATTGATCTTCGTCGTATAAATAAGGAAATGTATAGTTTTCTGCCTTTGCCTTGATCTTCATGAAATTAGGGGCATCCTCAGGATAGTTCTCTACATCATTACTGGAAATAGCAATAAAACCAATTCCTTTCTCTTGATATTCCCTTGCCATTTTGGTAATTTCTGGGTTAACATGGACTACAAACGGGCAATGGTTGCATATGAACATGATTACCGTACCCTTGGGGCCGGTCAAGGAATGAAGGTTCATGGTTTTTTGACTTACGGTATCCAGTAAGCTAAATTCTGGAGCTATGGTGCCCAATGCCAACATGTTACTCTCTGTTCTTGCCATACAAACTAAAATTTAATCGTACTAAGTTAAGAAATTCTTGAGGCATGCTTTTACTTTACATAATTCATAAACCCTAAAACACATATATTATGGAAAAATCATATATTTCACTATCCGTGGCCATTAAAGCGCTGCAAGAAGAAGGTTACACAGAGGATTTTAACCTCTGCGATGCAGGAATAGAAAATAAGAGCAAAAAACAAATACATAAGGCTACGGACTTGGAGGTCGTTAAATTTTATCGTTTTGAGGGTATGACAAATCCAGATGATAACACTATACTTTATGTAATAGAAACCAGCCAAGGAGAAAAAGGCTTATTGGTTGATGCTTACGGTGCGTATTCTGGTAATGTTCCTAAAGAACTTATAGAAAAACTTAGAATTACATAATGAAGGAAGGCATTACCTGGAATGATTTTAGCAAAATAGATATGAGGGTCGGTACCATCATTGCAGTAGATGAATTTCCAGAAGCTAGAAATCCTTCGTATAAATTAAAAATCCAATTTGGCGATGAAATAGGAATTAAAAAATCTTCTGCCCAAATTACCCAAAACTATAAGAAAGAGGAGCTTGTTGGCATGCAAGTTATTGCCGTTATAAATTTCCCTAAAAAACAAATTGCCAATTTTATGAGCGAATGTCTTATATTGGGAGCTGTAGATAATGGATCCGTAATTTTGGTACAACCACATTTGGCGGTGCCTAACGGATTGAAAATTTCCTAGTTTTTTGACTGATAACCTTTTGGATAGCGTTCATATCAATTTTGATTCTGGATCATTATGGGTCATGAACATTATATTGGCCCTGGTAATGTTCGGGGTGGCGTTAGAGATTTCTGTAAAGGACTTTAAGCCCTTATTTACAAGACCTAAGGCTATTGTAGTGGGTTTGGTTAGTCAGTTTATATTGTTGCCCGCAGTGACCTTTTTTTTCGTTGTATTAATAGAGCCCTTCCCTAGCATTGCTTTGGGCATGTTCATGGTGGCAGCTTGCCCAGGTGGTAATATTTCTAATTTTATTTCTTATCTCTCTAAGGCAAATACGGCATTATCCGTGAGTTTAACAGCGTTATCCACATTGTTGGCCATTGTTATGACGCCTTTGAATTTTCATTTTTGGTCAGCGCTTTATGTCCCAGGCTCTAACATTGTTAATAATATTTCCATATCACCCTATGAAATGGTTAAGCTGGTTTTTCTATTGCTGGGACTACCGCTGGTACTAGGTATGTTGATTAATTACAAAAAGCCCTTACTTGCCGTTAAAATTGCAAAAAGACTTAAAGTGGTTTCCTTGGTATTCTTTATCTTTTTGGTCTTTATTGCCTTGTACAATAACCGTATTATTTTTATGGATTATATCTACTATGTATTTTGGATCGTAGTAGTACATAATTTAATTGCCTTTTCAACTGGGTTTGGTATTGCAACAGTATTTCAACTACCTAAAGAAAGTAGAAGGTCTGTCACCATAGAAACCGGTATTCAAAATTCTGGTTTAGGTCTTCTTTTGATATTTACTTTCTTTGATGGATTGGGGGGTATGGCCCTATTAGCTGCTTTTTGGGGAATTTGGCATATTGTTTCCGGTCTAATTTTGGCCGCAATTTGGAACAATAAAATAATCGTGAAAAAAACCATAGCTTGAACGGATTGATGTACTCCATTGTTAAATTTATCATTAAGACCGGTTTATATGCATATTATAAAGGTATTGAAATAAGAGGCTTAGAGCATGTGCCCAAGAACAAGCCCGTCATGTTTTTGCCCAACCACCAAAGTGCATTAATGGATGTTCTTCTAATTGCAACGGATTGTAACCGAAAACCCTATTTTTTAACCCGTGCCGATGTGTTTAAGAAAGCATTTCTAAAGCGAATTTTCGCTTATTTTCAAATGTTACCCATATACCGTATACGAGATGGTAGGGAATCCTTGACCAATAACGATAAAATATTTGATGCTTGTGCCAATGTTTTGCACAATGGTAATGCATTGGTGATGTTTCCTGAGGCAAACCATAATCTACGAAGAAGAGTGCGGCCTTTAAGCAAAGGGTTTACAAGAATACTTTTTAGAAGCCTGGAGCTGTACCCTAATCTTGATATTCAATTGGTCCCAGTAGGATTAAATTATCAGGATGCTACACATTTTCCTGATCGTGTTTCCGTACATTTTGGTAAACCAATTGCGGTAACTAGTTTTTTTGACCCCCGTGACTATATGGGGTCCAGTAGGGCAATAAAAGAAAAGGTAACTACCGAACTTAAAATGTTGACCACGCATATTGAAGATGATGCTAATTATGACCGCATAGTTCAAAGTTTGGAACATAGAGGGGCGGACTTTACTGATCCGGTGGCCATAAATAATGAAGTGGAGAGGTTTAATGAATGGAAGAATATTAATGAACCTAATCTTCAAAGTAGTTCAAGTGCATTTAGGATACTGCTATATATTTTAAATGTGCCCATTTATGTATTGTGGAAGTATTGGTTACGACCAAAAGTTCCCGAAGCAGAATTTGTAGGCACGTTCAAATTTGCTTTTGGACTATTGGCATACCCTATTTTTATCTGTTTCCTATTTTTAATCTTGATTAATGTAATACCTGTAGATATGGCACTTATAATCTTAGTTGTGCATGCATCAATTACATTTTTTATAATTAAATACCTGCTTAAATAAATGGGTGAAAATAAAAAACGACCCTTCTTAGGGTCGTTTATAAAATATAGATTATCGTATATTACTAAATGTCTTCAAAACTGACATCGGTAAAACTAGAAGTACTGCTTTGAGACTTTTCTACTTCTGGCTCAGAAACGGTATCTTCTTTTTTGAAATCTTTTTGATGTCTTTCAGAGATAACTTCTGATCCTTTCTCATTAATGATGAAATCCATCATTTCTTCTACATTTTCCCTAAAAGCTTCAAAATCTTCTTTGTATAGGTAGATTTTGTGTTTTTTGTAATGGAATGATCCATCATCATGTGTAAACTTCTTGCTTTCTGTTATCGTAAGGTAGTAATCGCCCGCCTTGGTACTTCTTACATCAAAAAAATAAGTCCGTCTGCCTGCGCGTAATACTTTGGAGTGAATTTCTTCCTGGTCTGATAAATCTCTTTCGCTCATTTCTTATGTTTAGTGTCATTATACTATCAAAAATGAAAAAAAAAACGCTATCCGACAACAATTTTCTAATTTTCTTTCTCTGACAGCTGCTTGGTATATAGTTCCTTATAATACCCATCCTCACCGTTCAATTCCTCATGCGTACCCTGTTGAATAAGTTTACCGTTGTCCAAGACCAATATTTTGTCGGCATTTTTAGCAGATGAAACCCTATGGCTAACAATTAATGTTGTCTTGTTTTTAGATGCCTTTTTTAGGTTGTTCAGAATTTCTTCTTCGGTCTCTGTGTCTACTGCAGAGAGGCAGTCGTCGAACAAATATATTTGTGGTTTTTTTATAAGTGCCCTAGCAATGGATACCCGTTGTTTTTGACCACCGCTCAGTGTAATTCCCCTTTCGCCCAATACGGTGTCATATGTTTTGGAAAAGCCCATGATATTTTCATGAACAACGGCATCTTTGGCAATGTCAATGATTTCTTTTTCAGTAGCATCCTCCTTACCAAATTTTATATTGTTCCTTATACTATCTGAAAATAAAAATGCATCTTGGGGAACGGCACCTATTGCTTCCCTTAGATTGGTAAGGTCTATATTTTTTATGGGTTCATCGTCTATAAGTATTTCTCCGGAGGTAGTGTCGTACAATCTGGCTACTAGGTCCAGAATGGTTGATTTTCCTGAACCGGTCTTACCTATTATCGCTGTGGTTTCCCCTTTATTAATGGTAAAGGAAAGGTTTGTTAAAGCAGTAATATTGGTATCCTCATAGGTAAAGCCCACGTTTTTAAACTCTATTTTACCTTCTACTTGATGTTTGTTGGTGGCAGTGTTTTCCAATTCTGAAGTTTGCCTTAGAAATTCATTAATTCTTTCTTGGCTAGCCGCGGCTCTTTGCACTATGGAGGTAAGCCACCCAACAATGGCTACTGGCCATGTCAACATATTTACATACAGGATAAATTCTGCAATTAGGCCTACACTTATTTCGCCCGCCAAATACTGTTTACCGCCAATATAGATAACTAGAATATTACTAATACCGATTAATAGAATCATTAAGGGGAAAAACCATGCATTTACCTTGGCCAGACTTATACTCTTTTTTTTACCTTCATTGGCAAGCAAGGTTAAATCTGCATTGGTCTGGGGTTCTAATGCATATGCCTTAATAACAGAAACTCCAGAAAATACTTCTTGGGTAAAGGTTGATAGGGTTGATAGGTATTGCTGTACTATAGTACTCCTTTTGTGGATTACCTTACTAATTTGATAGATTAATACGGACAAAATAGGTAAAGGTAGTAGGGTATAGGCGGCCAATGTAGGAGCCTTAATGAACATTAACGGTATTAAAAAGGCAAATAGCGTTAAGGTCTGTATGCCATACATAATAGCCGGACCGGCATACATACGAACTTCGTTGACATCTTCACTGATCCTGTTCATTAAGTCTCCGGTTCTGTTTTTCTTATAAAAATTAAGACTCAACTTCTGATAGTGGTCAAATATTTCATTTTTCAGGTCGTACTCAATATATCTAGAGATATTAATAATGGTTTGACGCATTAAAAATGTAAAAAAGCCAGATAGCAGTGCCGCGCCAACAATAATTAGAATAAATTGTAATAATAGGTCTTGGGCTTCGGTCTTTGCTATTTCCTCATTTAAAAATTGTTCTACTACAGATATGCTCTTGTTTACATAAGAGGGCATGATCAATTGAAAAAGCCGTGCAACAATCGTTATTATGATACCTAGAAAGAGTTTAAGCCAATATTTCTTGAAGTATTTGTTAAGATGCTTAAGTTCTTTCATAAGTTGTGCAAAAAAAGAAAAATATAAATTTTGTTCAAAGATAGTTTTTTGCCCTAAAACCAAGTGTTATAAAATAACTAAGATAAATGCAATTGCTATTGTGACCCTTTAAATAGATACTTACCTTTGCGGTGTTAATGAATAATCTAATTAAATAAGTTCTTTAAAATGCTTACAAGAAGGCATATTAGGGTAAAGGTAATGCAGAGCATTTACGCCCTAATTCAATCCAAGGATGATTCCTTGCAAAAACAGGAGAAGTTTCTAAAAGTAAGCATAGAGAATACCTATACGCTCTATTTGCTTTGGTTAGGTCTTTTTGTAGAATTACAGAAGAGAGCTGCCGATCAAATTTCCCTTTCCGCAAATAAATACATCAGCGAGAAAAATGAATACCCCAATCCCAAAAAATTTATTCAGAACAAATTGTTGTTGCAAATTGCACAAAACAAGTCTTTAGAAGAAGAAATTGCCCATAGAAAGTTGGATAATTGGTATCTGAACGAGGAATATGTAAAATTGATCTATAAGGAGATTATTGAAAGTGAAGTGTATCAAGAATATATGTCCTTGCCCGGTAGTGATTATGCTTCGGATAAAGAACTGATCATGACCTTGTTCAAGACCATCATAGCTCCCAATGAAAAAATATATGATTATTTTGAAGATGATAAATTGACTTGGGTAGATGATATCCCTATTGTCAATACTTTTGTTTTAAAGCATTTAAAGAAAACGAAAGAGTCCCACGCAGAGTCTTATTTTCTGCCTAGTCTGTTAAAGGATGACGAGGACATGCAGTTTGCCTTGCAATTACTTTCTAGGACCTTATTGAAAAATGCCGAGCTTGAAAAAGAGATAGAGGGCAAAACCCCTAATTGGGATAAAGACCGTATAGCTGAGGTTGACAGTATTCTTTTAAGAATGGCAATTTGTGAGCTTTTACATTTTCCGTCTATACCAGAAAGGGTAACTATTAACGAGTATTTGGAAATTGCCAAAGAATATTCCACGCCCAAGAGCAGCATATTCATCAATGGTATTTTAGATAAGCTTACAAAAGAGTATAAAACAGCGGGTAAACTCAATAAAATAGGGAGAGGGCTGTTATAAAAATATTTTATAATTTTACATTAAATTGATAAATCTAAAAAGTATGAAAAAAATAGTTTTAATTGTTGGGCTTGTGTCAATGGTAGCTTTTACTTCCTGTAAGGAAAATGCCTCCAGTAAGATTAAAAGTGATAATGTAGCAGAGGCGGCAGTAAGGGATGAAGCAGCAAAAGCGGTACCTGTAATGTCTTTTGAGAAGGCAGAGCATGATTTTGGAACCATTGAACAAGGTACTCCTCAAGAAACGGTTTTTAAATTTACCAATACGGGTAATGCCCCTTTGATTATTACAGATGCTAAAAGTAGCTGTGGATGTACGGTTCCCAACCCACCAAAAGATCCAATTGCTCCTGGCGAGTCTGGTGAGTTAAAAGTAAATTTCAACGGATCGGGTCAAAACCAAGTAACAAAAACAATTACGGTTACGGCAAATACGGCAAAGGGATCGGAGCTTTTAAGAATCAAAGCTTTTGTAAACCCAAAAGGAGCAGCTCCATTAGGACCTGTTAAATAATTATAATTTTATACAAACCAAATAATGGGTGAATTAGGACAGTTTCTTCCAATGATCTTAATCTTTGTGGTCGCATATTTCTTTATGATCAGACCTCAAATGAAAAGACAAAAAGATGAAAAGAAGTTTTCGGCAGAATTAAAACGTGGTGATCGTGTGGTTACCAAAAGCGGACTGCACGGAAAAGTAGTAGATTTAAATGACAAGGATTTTTCATGTGTATTGGAAACTATGGCTGGAAAATTAAAATTTGATAGATCGGCAATATCAATGGAGATGAGTAAAAAACTGAACGCTCCTGAAAAATAAATAATCTAAAAATGTATAAAAAACACTAATGGAAACATTAGTGTTTTTTTTTTGCCCTTATTGCGCTATATTTAACCGTATTTAAATTAGCAACATGTTACAAAATAGAAGAAGTTTTATACGGAAAAGTACTGCTGGATTAGTGGCAACAGGGGCATCGTTTATGTTTCCTATGGAGTTATTATCAATGATGAGGAAAAAAGTGGGCCCCAATGATACCATCAATGTTGGTTTAATAGGTTGTAAGGGTATGGGCTTTTCAGACTTGTCTTCTTTCCTGAAAATGAGCGAAATAAATGTAATAGCTTTATGTGATGTTGATGAGAACGTGTTAAAATCCAGAACGGCAGATTTGCAAAAGGCAGGCGTTAAAAAGCCAAAATGGTATAAGGACTATAGGTCTTTATTAGATAATAAAGATATTGATGTTGTAATTATAGGTACTCCAGATCATTGGCACTGCCTACAATTAGCAGATTCTTTGCAGGCGGGAAAGGATGTATATTGTGAAAAGCCTATAGCCAATTCCATACAAGAGGCGGATAGTATGCTGATCGGAGTAGGGAACAGTGACCGTATGGTACAAATTGGGCAATGGCAGCGAAGTCAACCACACTTTGTCGATGCTATTAATTTTGTGCATTCTGGGGCACTTGGTGAAATAAGATTGGCCAAGGCATGGGCCTATCAAGGTTGGATGAAGCCTGTACCCATTCTTGCGGATTCTAAAGCTCCAGACGGGGTAGATTATGATATGTGGTTGGGTCCAGCGCCAACAAGGGCGTTCAATGCCAATAGATTCCATTTTAATTTTAGATGGTTTTGGGATTATGCCGGTGGCTTAATGACAGACTGGGGAGTACATTTAATGGATTATGCCCTCTATGGAATGAAGGCAGGTTATCCAAAATCCGTTATGGCACTAGGGGGCAAATTTGCTTATCCCAATGATGCTTCAGAAACTCCGGATACTTTGCAGACCGTTTATGAATATGATGGATTTTCTATTTTATGGGAACATGCTACCGGTATTGACGGTGGTAATTATGGAAGAAATCATGGAATTGCATTTATAGGAAACAACGGTACCTTGGTCTTGGACAGAGGTGGTTGGGAAGTAATACCTGAAAAAGAATTTCAAGGCTGGGGCAAGGAAGGTATTCCTAAAATGGAGGCTCTTTCTTATGATAACAAAGGGGTGAGTGGTTTAGACCTGCACACCAAAAATTTTATTGAAGCGGTTAAGAAGAGAGATTCATCAATTTTAACAGCTCCCCTACAAGTTGGGTATGATGCAGCAGTAGTTTCCCATATGGGTAATGTGGCATATAAGACCGGTAATAGGGTATATTGGGATAAGGATAAGAAAGAATTTACCGATTCCGCGGCCAATGAATTTATAAAAGCCAATTATAATAATGGCTATAAAGTTCCCTTTTTGTAAGAGTATACAAAGGACTTAACGGTATTTATCGTTAAGTCCTTTGTGTTCTAGTATAAGTGGTATAATTTTTTCAAGTCTAGATATCTTAGTTTTTTCTTGCTTGGCAGAGGCTATGTATTCTGCATATTCCTTTTGTTTATAAGGGCTTAACGAGTAGAACGCTTTTTCAAAATCGTTCTTTTGTTCCAATGCATTTAATAGGTAGGATGGCAGTTTAAATGATGTGATAGATTTTTTTTCAGGGGTAAATTGAAGCCCCTTTTTTTGATTTTCAATTGCTTCTAAAATGTAGTTTTTTAAATTTTCATAATCAATATCCTTTTCTGATTTAAACTTCCAGTGTCTCATGGCTTTGGTTTTGCCTTCTTGGGCATTTTCCAATACTTTTTTTGGGTCTTTTAGATATACACCGTTAAAAAACCAAACCCCAAAGTGAGCTTTAAATTTACCTATAGCTATGACGTTTTTATCGTTCAAGGTATATGTAGGGAAATTCCATTTGTACGTTTCTTTGAGACCGCTTTTTAGTGCTATGTCCCTTAACTCGTTGACCCCTTTATTAAAAGGATGCTCTTCTTTGTAAAATTTTTCAAGTTTTTCCGTTTTGTCCATAACTATGTATTTGCTGTTAGTTCACAGATTCTAACGATTACGTTTACCGCTTTTTGCATACTCTCTACGGGTACATATTCATATTTGCCATGAAAATTATGACCGCCAGCAAAAATATTGGGGCAGGGCAGCCCCATAAAACTCAGTTGGGAACCATCTGTACCCCCACGTATTGGTTTTATAATTGGCTTTATACCTAAATCTTCCATAGCTTTTTTTGCTATCTCAACAATATGAAAAACAGGTTCTACCTTTTCTTTCATATTAAAATACTGGTCTTCTAAAGTTAAAGTTATGCAGTCATCATATGCTTCATTGTATTTTTTGACAATTGAGCGTATAAGCTCTTTTCTTTGTAGAAAGTGATCCATATCATGATCCCTTATTATCATTTCTATAGTGGCATTTTCAATTTCACCGTTAAGACTATGCACATGAAAAAAGCCTTCTCTACCAGTGGTTTCCTCCGGTATTTCGTGTCGTGGAAGATCTTCTATTATTTTATTGGCTATAAGAACCGCATTTACCATTTTATCTTTGGCGTAACCAGGATGCACACTTTTGCCTAAGATAGAAATAGTTGCACTTGCGGCATTAAAATTTTCATATTCCAATTCCCCTATTTGACTGCCATCCATAGTATAGGCCCATTGTGCGCCAAATTTTTCCACATCAAATTTATGCGCCCCTTTTCCAATTTCCTCGTCTGGGGTAAACCCTATTTTTATAGTACCATGTTTAATCTCTGGATGGTTTATTAAATATTCCATTGCCGTAACAATTTCCGTTATACCCGCTTTATCATCTGCGCCTAATAACGTGGTGCCGTCCGTGGTAATGATGGTCTGCCCAACATACTGTAGTAAATCGTCAAAATAGGTGGAGGAAAGAATAATATTTTTTTCTTTGTTCAGTATAATGTCATGTCCGTCATAATTAGTAATAATTTGAGGCTTTACATTAGTACCGGAGAAATCTGGTGAGGTGTCAAAATGGGCAATAAATCCTATAACAGGCACATCATGTTTAACATTTGAAGGTAATGTAGCCATGATATATGCGTTCTTATCAATGGTTACATCGGTCATGCCAATAGCTTTTAATTCAGCTACTAAGTTATGGGCTAAATCCCACTGCTTTTCGGTGCTTGGAGTGGTGTTAGATGATGCATCGCTCTGGGTATCTATGGTCACATAGCTAATAAAACGGTCAATAATATGCTGCATTGTAAATGGGTTTTATCAAAAATAAGCTTATAAATTGTAAATTGGTCACCCTAAATAGCTATTACAATTATAATGGGCCGAACCGTATTTTATTTTTTAATGTTGATATGTTTAAGTACCTCCGTTGCTTGGGGCCAGGCAGATTGTGTTTTGGGTGTAGGGGTCACAAATGATACGGTTATCATGAACGTATTTCAATTAAATAAACCACAGCGCCAACAATTACTGAATTTTGGGGCGGAGTTAAAGTATAGAAACAGTGTGCTAAATAATGAATTGAAAAACATTAAGGAACGCCACCCTCAAAGTACCGTAACGGAGTTAAGTAATCTTGCAGAAAAATACAAAGCGGTCATGGATAGTATGGCCAGGGTCCAAACCATGATAGATAAAAGGATGTTGGCTTTGTTTAACCCTAAGCAGTACGCATTATACCAGTCTCTTTGCAAAGAAGCTTCCCGCTCTCCATTTTTGGTTGAACCAACAGTCTATTCAGATAGTTTGTACAACAAAAACTGATAGTAAATCACTATAGTTTTTCAATTTCACTTTTGTATTTTTGCTGCACCTAATATAATTCAATGTACAGGCTTTTCATTAGACCTATTCTATTTCTTCTAGACCCGGAGAAAGTTCATTATCTCAGTTTTTCAAGCATAAAATTCTTTTCTAGGATTGGATTATCCGGCCTCATAAAGTCAATGTTTTTGGTAGAGGATAAAAAGTTGGAACGGGAACTTTTTGGGTTAAAGTTTAAGAATCCGGTTGGTTTGGCCGCTGGTTTCGATAAAAATGCCGTTTTGTTTAATGAATTATCTGATTTTGGATTTGGATTCGTAGAAATTGGTACGCTTACTCCTAAACCCCAAGAAGGTAATCCTAAGAAAAGATTGTTTCGTTTAAAAGCAGACAAGGCCATAATTAATAGAATGGGCTTTAATAACCAAGGGGTTTTTGAGGCTGTGGAAAATTTAAAGAAAGAACATAATGTGCTCATTGGCGGTAACATTGGTAAGAATAAAGTTACCCCTAACAATGAAGCAATTAAGGATTACCTCATTTGTTTTGATGCCCTTTTTGATTATGTGGATTATTTTGTAGTCAACGTTAGCTCGCCCAACACACCCGGCTTAAGGGAGTTACAGGATAAAGAACCACTTACCGCCTTGTTAAATGAACTTCAGTTGGAGAATTCAAAACTTAGTAAGCGCCAAAATATGCAGCGTAAACCTATTTTACTTAAAATTGCTCCTGATCTAACAAATAGTCAATTATTGGATATTATTGATATTGTAAGCCTTACTAGTATAGATGGTATTATAGCAACAAATACTACAATATCAAGAGAAAATCTAAAATCCCACGCTTTATTGGTTGAGGAAAAGGGTGGTTTAAGTGGTGCTCCGTTAAAGAACAGAAGTACTGAAGTAATCCGCTTTCTTTCAGAAAAAAGCAACAAGGCTTTTCCAATTATAGGGGTAGGAGGTATTCATTCTGCCCAAGACGCTATTGAAAAACTGGAAGCAGGTGCAGATTTAATACAATTATGGACCGGTTTTGTTTATGAAGGTCCGGCTTTGGTCAAGGAAATAAATAAAGCACTTTTAGAAAAAACAGCCAGCGCCTAAAATAAAGAATTCAAAAAATTAAAGCCCTTGTGTTTGTAAACACAAGGGCTTTAAATATTAATGGCGTTTGCTCATTTATTTGGTCCAATAATCTACCACAAATACATCTTCTAAATACGGAGTCAATACGGCTCCAAAAGCTTTATGGTCTGGATGCGGTAAATAAACCGCACGGTCTTCTTCGCTTTCAAAAGTTAGAAAAAAAGCATGGGTAAAACCTTTGTTCAATCCTTCAGGACTATTGTTCAGCCCCCACTCATATCCTTTAATCTGCTCAATTTTAGACGGCAGTGCGCTAAAGGCATCTTCTACTTTTTTTATTTGTTCTGGGGTGGTCCCTTCCTTGAACTTAAAAAAAACGGCATGTCTTAATAGACTGTCTGTTTTTATCATTTTTGTCTCCGTTATGTTTTCTTTGGTCTTGGCAAATGCATTTGTCGTGAATGCAACGCTTAATAGTAATACAATTACTTTAATTTTCATAGTGTTGTTATTTTTAAACAAGATATTAAAAATAGGTGTAAATCATGCTATTTCGTAATTTTCGTGTTGAACTAAAATTATATGGAATTGAATTACGAAATTCTGATCGCCTTTGCAATGGCTACTTTTCTCCTGGCACTTTCTCCGGGACCAGATAATATCTTTGTACTTGTACAAAGTATCAGTAATGGTAAAAAATCTGGACTAGCAGTAGTTGCCGGCCTAATGACAGGATGTTTGGTGCATACTACTTTGTTGGCTCTTGGTGTTTCTGCAGTTATTAAAAGTAACCCTACAATTTTTACGATAATTAAAATTTTTGGGGCTGTATACTTAATCTATTTGGCCATTCTTGTTTATAAAGGTGGTGACCATATCTCCATTCAAGGAGAAGGTCTAAAAAAGAGTCTTACATCTTTGTTTAAACAAGGCTTTATTATGAATGTTTTTAATCCTAAAGTAACCATTTTCTTTCTTGCATTCTTTCCGGGGTTTCTTTTTTCAGAACGTATGAATAGCGTTATGCAATTCTACATCCTTGGTTTTCTTTTTATTCTAGTTTCATCTGTAGTATTTGGGGCTATAGCTATATTGGCAGGGGAAATATCAGTTTTTTTGACAAAGAATAAACGCATAGGGTTATTCTTAAAATGGATACAGGTTGTTGTATTTACAGGTATTGCGATTTATTTAGTATTAGGTTAGTTTTATTAAAATATTAATAGGATATACTTATTTAGAGTTCGTATTTTTGCATTATGTTTAATACCGATGTTAAAATAATTGAGTGTCCAAGAGATGCCATGCAAGGCATTAAGCATTTTATTCCTACCAATGAAAAGGTAAGGTACCTGCAATCCTTGCTAGGTTGCGGTTTTGATACATTGGATTTTGGAAGCTTTGTTTCTCCAAAAGCAATTCCTCAAATGGTAGATACTGCTGAGGTCCTGTCCAAGTTAGATTTGTCAAAAACAAAATCAAAGTTGTTGTCAATTGTAGCAAATGTTCGTGGGGCAGAAGACGCTGTAAGTCATCCTGAAATTGACTATTTAGGTTTTCCATTTTCTATTTCCGAGAATTTTCAAATGAGAAATACCCATAAGACCATTGCGCAATCTGTAGAAACCCTTCAAGAGATTTTCAATATTGCCGATGCGGCAAACAAAGAGGTCGTAACTTATATCTCTATGGGCTTCGGGAATCCGTATGGAGACCCTTGGAATGTGGATATTGTGGGCGATTGGACAGAAAAATTGGCAAAAATGGGCGCTAAAATATTGTCTCTTTCAGATACGGTGGGCTCGTCTGACCCTGAAACTATTTCATATTTGTTTTCCAATTTAATTCCTAAGTACCCTAAAATTGAATTTGGCGCACACTTGCATACTACACCTGCCAAATGGCATGAGAAAGTCTCTGCGGCTTATGAATCTGGATGTCGCCGTTTTGATGGTGCCATACAAGGTTTTGGCGGTTGCCCAATGGCAAAGGATGATTTAACCGGTAATATGCCTACAGAAAGAATGTTGTCCTATTTTACTGCTCAAAAGGCCAATACAGGAGTAAATTGGATGGTTTTTGAAGCAGCTTATAATAAAGCCACAGAGTTATTTTCAAAATATCATTAACTCATCTATTAACTGATCACTACTTTTATTTAGATTTAATACAAATAAACTTTGTAAAGTACTTTTTTGAATTTACATTTGCAGCCGTTAATGAAATGTTAATCATAAATCTGCATTTAAAGTCTAAGAATGAAACACAAAATTGTTTTCCTTGTACTATTAACTTTTGGTTTTGTAACGGCGCAAACAAAAACTGATTCTATTACTTTGGTGCCACAAACCCAAATCAATGCTGCACAGCGTTTACTGTCTGGCAATTATGCCTCCGCAGTAACGGTAGGAGCGTATGCAGAAATGTTATATAATCAGCCAGAAGGGGATAATGGAGAATTGGATATACAAAGAATGGTATTGCTTTTTGGATATCGATTTAATGATAAAACCCAATTTGTGACAGAGGTAGAATTGGAGCATGTAAACGAGGTATATGTAGAACAAGCATTCGTAAATTATGCAATAGGTAGTAATGTTAGTCTACGTGGTGGTTTAATGTTGGTGCCCATGGGGATAATCAATGAGTTTCATGAACCAACAACATTTAATGGAACAGAACGACCTGGTATGGATAATGCTATTGTTCCAACGACTTGGCGTGAGATAGGAGTTGGTGTTGCAGGTAGGTTCAATGATATTAGTTTGGGTTATCAAGCCTATGTTTTTAATGGCTTTAAATCTACCGAAGCAAATGGAGAAGGTGGACTTTCAGGATTTTTAGGGGGTTCAAGTGGATTGCGCGGAGGCCGTCAAAAAGCCATACAATCTACAATAGATAGTCCTACACTATCCACAAAATTTGATTATTACGGTATTCCTGGACTTAGGCTTGGACTTTCTACCTACTTTGGTAAAACACAGGCAGAGGATGATATAGAAAACATTGATGGTGCAAATATTGGTATTGCCATGCTTGGCCTTGATGCACGATATGCTTATAACCGATTTACTGCAAGGGGGCAATTTATAAATGCCGCTTTATCTGATACCGAAGCTTATAATAGTGCTACAGGTAGGGATTTAGGCAGTGCATTACGTGGATTTTATGTTGAAGGGGCCTATAATTTGCTTTCTATGGACAGGGAACAAAAGTTATTTGTATTTACTAGGTATGAGAAGTATGATACCCATGCTAGTACAGATGGAGGATTAACCCGTAATGAAGCTTATGATCGCACGGATGTTACTACAGGACTTACCTATCATATAGCCCCAGGCGTGGTGGTAAAAGGAGATTATCAGTTTCGTAGCAATGCAGCCGAAGATAGCGATGTAAAGGATAGGTTGAATTTTGGTATTGGAGTTTGGTTTTAATGAATTAAATTAATGATTATGAGTAATTCTTTGAGAAATATTGCTTTTTGGATGCTGCCATTGCTATTAATGGGTTTTGGTTTGCCTAAAAATATTCAGAAAAAGGTCGATAAGGAAATAAAGAATTATTTTGAAATAGAAACTTTTTCTATGAAGCCGGTCATAAATGACCACAATCAACACTTAGAATTGCCAAGTAAAATTAGTGATCAGAATTTTTTTCAACTTTATGACGAACAAACTCATATTGGCTATCTATATATAGACCAAGCTCCTAGTAAGACTGCTAAATTTGATTATATGGTCTTGCTTGACAATAATTTAAAGATTGTAAAGTCTAAAGTATTAATTTATAGAGAGGAGTATGGAGGGGAAATTGGAAGTAAAAGGTGGTTAAAGCAATTTGAAGGTAAAATGGCAGGTAACCGTGTAGATCATGAAAATAATATTGATGGTATAGCTGGTGCTACAATTTCTGTACGGTCCATGACCAACGCCATAGATGAACTTTTGCAGTCGTTGGCTATTTTAAAGGAAAATGAAGTACTATAATGGACTATAATGGGTACTTGGGCACTTTTTCAAAGTCTATCCGGATTTTTATTGCTGCATTTGTGGTCGTTCTTTCTATTGGGTATTTTACGGGATTATTGTTCGTGACGGAAACTAGTACTGCAAGTACACAAGGTATTGAGGAAAATTATTTGGGCAATGAGGAAGATGAGGAGGCAGCTATCATGAAGTTCAAAAAAAGTGAAAGGGAAATGTTGACGATCATTCATACACACATTCTTTCCATGTCATTTATCTTTTTTTTACTGGGTATTCTGGTTTGGCTATGTAAATTACCAAAGAACTTAAAACTTTTTTTAACCGTGGAGCCTTTTATTTCCGTGGTACTTACTTTTGGCGGTATATATATGCTATGGTCAGGTGTTATTTGGTTTAAATTTATCATCATTTTTTCGGGAATTTTAATGACCGCCACGTACAGTATTTCGGCATTTGTTGTGCTTCTGCAATTATGTAGTCCTAATAGTAAAGAGCAACTGCTAAATCAATAATATTCACTATATTTGCACGCAATTAAATCCTTAATTGCTATGCAAGCCCACCAAAACAAAATTCTAGGAGAAGGTCTAACTTACGATGACGTATTATTAGTACCTGCATATTCTGAAGTGCTTCCGAGGGAAGTGAGTATTCAGACAAAATTCACAAAAAATATAACGATAAATGTGCCGATCATATCCGCTGCGATGGATACGGTTACCGAGTCTAGAATGGCAATTGCCATGGCTCAAGAAGGTGGTATTGGTGTTCTGCACAAAAACATGACCATAGAGCAACAAGCTATGAAGGTTAGAAAAGTGAAGAGGGCTGAAAGCGGAATGATCTTAGATCCCGTTACGCTACCTTTAAATTCTCAGGTAAAAGATGCTAAGGCTAGTATGAAGGAGTTTAGCATTGGTGGTATACCAATAGTTGATGCTGAAGGAAAGCTTTTGGGTATTGTTACCAATAGGGATTTACGTTTCGAAAAAAATAATGAAAGACCAATTGCAGAGGTGATGACTTCTGAAAATTTGGTGACTGCAGATGAAGGCACTTCACTATCTGAAGCAGAAGATATTTTACAACAGCATAAAATTGAGAAGTTACCAGTGGTTTCTAAAGACAACACCTTGTTGGGTTTAATCACATTTAGAGATATTACGAAATTGACTCAAAAACCAATTGCGAATAAAGATCAATATGGTCGTTTGCGCGTTGCTGCTGCACTGGGTGTTACCGGTGATGCAGTTGATAGGGCAGAAGCTTTGGTAAATGCCGGTGTGGATGCAGTTATTATAGATACGGCACATGGTCATACTAAAGGTGTGGTTGCTGTTCTAAAAGCGGTAAAACAAAAATTTCCAGAGTTGGATGTTATCGTTGGTAACATTGCAACTGGCGAGGCGGCCAAGTACTTGGTTGAAGCTGGTGCAGATGCAGTTAAAGTTGGTATTGGTCCGGGTTCCATATGCACGACAAGGGTTGTAGCAGGTGTTGGTTTTCCTCAATTTTCCGCAGTTCTAGAGGTTTCAGCCGCTATAAAAGGTTCCGGTGTTCCGGTAATTGCAGATGGTGGTATCCGTTACACGGGAGATATTCCAAAGGCTATTGCGGCCGGAGCGGATACAGTGATGTTAGGCTCGCTTTTAGCAGGTACAAAAGAATCTCCAGGAGAAACAATTATCTACGAAGGTAGAAAGTTCAAATCTTACCGTGGTATGGGTTCTGTAGAAGCCATGAAACAAGGTAGTAAAGACCGCTATTTTCAAGATGTGGAAGATGATATCAAAAAACTGGTACCGGAAGGTATTGTAGGCCGTGTACCTTATAAAGGAGAACTTTTTGAAAGTATTCACCAGTTCGTAGGTGGTCTACGTGCAGGTATGGGTTATTGTGGAGCTAAAGACATTGCAACACTGCAAGAAAACGGTAGATTCGTGAAGATTACCTCTAGCGGAATCAATGAAAGTCACCCTCATGATGTAACTATTACAAAAGAGAGCCCTAACTATAGTAGGTAATTATCCAAGTAATATGTAAATAAAAAAGAGATCCTGTAGGGATCTCTTTTTTATTTGTTTTATGATTTATTTACCTGTTTGTCCAGCATACGCTTTCCAATCCTTTTCTTTATAGATATCATCACCAAAGTAACGTGCTATTTCTAAGAATGGTACGGGCTTTTGATAACCCGGTACAGGTGAAAGCATATTCAGTTCTTCATCCAGGAAAATAGTTGTTGGGTAACTAAGGCGACCTTGCATCAAAGCAGCGGCAAACTCATGATATCCTTTTCTGCCAGACGGTACAAATTTGTATGTTTTTCCTTTATACTCAATGGGCTCTTTTCCTTCTCCATCAAATTTTACCATATAGTAGTTCTCCTGCATGTAAGCAGCTACTTCAGGATTTTGAAAGGTGTCTTTGTCCATTTTCTTGCACCATCCGCACCAATCTGTATATACATCAATGAAAACTTTCTTAGGGTTTTCTTCAGTGGCGGTTAGTTGGGCAGCTTCATCCCAAGTGATCCATTTGACTTCTTGCGCATAACTTAAAGTGGTAACAAAAAGTACCGCTATGAATAAAACCGATTTGGTGAAAAATAGAGAATACGCTTTCATAAGTTTTTTTAGGATTAGTCCAACAACTATACCAAAACTAACGTTTTTTCTTTTGCTTTATTTCACTTTTGCCGTTTCTTTAACGGCGAACAAATCTTTAACATCTATTTGGTTACGAATTAAATCGTCAAAAGTTTCTCTTTCGCGTATAAGAATTGCTTTGCCTTTGTGCCATAGAACCTCTGGCGGTCTAAATCTTGAATTGTAGTTACTGGCCATAGTAAAGCAATAGGCACCTGCGTTTTTAAAGCAAAGAATATCACCTTCAGTAATTTCGTTTATTCTTTTATTACTGGCAAATGTATCGGTCTCACAGATATACCCAACAACAGAATAATAACGCTCTCTACCACTTGGGTTAGAAATGTTTTTTATAGTGTGCGTAGCGCCATATAGCATAGGTCTGATCAAATGATTAAACCCTGTGTTTATACTGGCAAATACAGTGGATGTTGTTTGTTTAACGACGTTCACTTTTGTAAGGAATACACCAGCTTCACTCACTAAGAATTTACCAGGCTCAAAGGCAAGGGTTAAATCTTTACCGTATTCTTTACAGAATTCATTAAAGCGTTTGCTTAATTTTTTCCCTAGCTCTTCAACATTGGTCTCTATATCACCTTCTTTATAAGGTACTTTGAATCCGCTACCAAAATCAATGAAATCTAAATTTTTGAAATTACGTGCGGTTTCAAAAAGAATTTCAGAAGCATATAAGAATACATCAATATCTAAAATATCGCTACCGGTATGCATATGTATACCGTTAATATTCATTTTCGTTAATTCAACAATACGAAGCAAGTGCGGAATTTGATGAATACTAATTCCAAATTTAGAATCTATATGTCCTACAGAAATATTAGAATTACCACCTGCCATAACATGCGGATTAATTCTAATACAAACAGGAATATTTGGGTGCTTGCTACCAAATTGCTCTAATATAGACAGGTTGTCAATATTTATTCTAACACCTAATTTGGCCGCTTCTTCAATCTCTTCCAAGGAAACCCCGTTTGGAGTAAAAATGATTGTTTCGGGCTTAAATCCTGCAAGTAGTCCTAATTGTACTTCTTGTATGGAAACAGTATCCAGGCCACTGCCCAAACTGTTCATTAATTTTAATATGGTAATATTGGATAAGGCCTTGGCTGCATAATTAAGTTTTAATTTTTTAACCGAACCAAATGCTTTGGTCAATCTTTTAAATTGAGAAACAATTTTATCCGAGTCATACACATACACCGGATCACCGTAGGTTTTTGCTATTTGCAATAAATCCTCATTATTCATAATGATCATTTTTTTGCGAATTTAGTTTTCTAAATGCAATGTGGCAAAAAAAATAACATATAAATGATTAAAATAACAAATTGTGTTATTTAAAACAATTTGAATTGTATATTGTTTTGTTGCTACCCATTTACCTTTGTATTTTTATATAATGAAATTACCCTTATTTCCACTACGGTCTATATTTTACCCCGGTGAGACTGTGCCGCTACACATTTTTGAGGAACGTTATAAACAACTGATCAACGATTGTAGAGAAGAGGCTATTACTTTTGGCATACCCGTATTCATTAACAATAAAATGGAATATGGTGTTGAAGTGCAGTTGGTAGAAGTAGTGACTACTTACGAAACCGGAGAAATGGACGTGGTTTGTGTAGCTAGACAAGTATTTAAATTGTTGGCTATTGATGCTGTTATGCCCGGTAAATTATATGCAGGGGGAATCGTAAAGCTCATAGATTATGATTACGAAGCATCTTTGGAAAAGAAAAAAACAATCATAGATGGTATAGAGCAGTTATATGCAATGATGGAAGTTCCTTTTCAAGAAATACAGGCCAGTGAATTCAATAGTTTTACCCTGGCACATAAAATTGGGTTGTCATTTGAACAAGAATACCAGTTATTACAAATACCTAATGAAAATGACCGATTAAATTTTATAAGCCTTCATTTGACCTCAATGATAACGGTACTGGGACAAGTAGAGCGAACCAAAAAAATTATAGAGCTTAATGGTCATTTTAAGAATTTTGACCCGTTGGATTTTAAAAACATTGATATGTAATGGCAGCTCTAAGTCTAAAATAACGGAAATGACCTTATTTACAGGACCTAATCCATATTTTTATTACAGATTATCTAATTAATCATCTGTATTTTTAGATTATAACTTCCTGTTTCCTATTTTTGTCTAACAAATAAAATCACCATATATATGAACCTTCACGAATATCAAGGAAAAGAGATATTAGCAAGTTTTGGGGTGCGCATCCAAAGAGGAATAGTTGCCCAAAATGCAAAAGAGGCTGTTGAGGCTGCAAAGCAATTAACTGCTGAAACCGGAACAGGATGGCACGTTATCAAAGCACAAGTACACGCAGGTGGTCGTGGTAAAGGTGGTGGTGTTAAATTGGCCAAAAACCTAAAAGAAGTAGAGGAGATTGCAAACCAGATCATTGGTATGAACTTAGTAACCCCGCAAACATCTGCAGAGGGTAAAAAAGTACATCAGGTATTGATTGCAGAGGATGTATACTATCCAGGAGAAAGTGAAACTAGCGAATTTTATATGTCGGTGCTATTGAATAGGGCTACCGGTAAAAATATGATCATGTATTCTACCGAAGGTGGTATGGATATTGAAGAAGTGGCAGAAAGTACACCACATTTAATTTTTACGGAGGAGATTGATCCTGCAACCGGACTATTAGGTTTTCAAGCAAGAAAGATTGCCTTTAACCTAGGTCTTTCCGGCACGGCTTTTAAGGAGATGACAAAATTCGTAGCATCATTGTATAAGGCGTATGTTGAAAGTGATTCAAGTATGTTCGAAATCAACCCTGTGTTGAAGACGTCCGATGATTTGATCATGGCAGTAGATGCCAAAGTATCTATTGATGATAATGCACTGTATAGAAGAAAGCAATATGCCGAAATGCGCGACTTAAGAGAGGAAAGTGCTATTGAAGTTGAAGCAGGTGCCTTAGGTTTAAATTATGTAGACCTAGATGGTAACGTTGGTTGTATGGTAAATGGTGCGGGTCTGGCAATGGCTACTATGGATTTAATTAAGATGGCAGGCGGTGAGCCAGCTAACTTCTTGGATGTAGGTGGTACGGCTGATGCAAAAAGAGTGGAAGAGGCGTTTAGAATTATTTTAAAGGATGATGGTGTAAAAGCTATTCTTGTAAATATTTTTGGAGGTATCGTTCGTTGTGATCGTGTGGCAAATGGTATTGTAGAAGCTTACAAGAATATGGGTGATGCAATTAAAGTACCTATTATTGTAAGGTTACAGGGAACTAATGCAGAATTGGCAAAAGAAATTATAGACAATTCTGGTTTAGCTGTTCATTCTGCTGTTCAATTCCAGGAAGCGGCAGATAAGGTTAAGGAAGTACTAGCTTAATAAGTGTATCTAATTTTAGTTTATAAAAAAAGACCATCTTTATGATGGTCTTTTTTTTATGCTAAATTTTTCCACTATTTTCTTGATATAAATAGCTGACATTTAAAACCTACCGGTGGGCTTGGAGTGTTTTAAAATCCATCAATATTTTTTTTAAGTAATTGAACAAGCTGGTGTTATTGTTCTTTTTTAAATCCTATTTATTGTAGTTGTATATTTAAGTAATTGTAATCTTATTTCACTTTAATCTGTGTTTAATGTTATCTGGTTGAAATAATGGTTAAGACTCAATTTTCTTGTTTTTTCAATGATTGTAATTTTTAATTTTAAGGTGTAGAACTGAGAAATTAATATTAAAGAGATGTTAAATACGCATCAAATTGTAACATTATTATTTTTAGGTCGTCTTTTTAGTAATACATCATCAATCAATTATTAATCATGCTTCAGAAAATCTGAGGTAAAAAACAAAAAGTCATGAGAAAATTAAGTTTAGTAGTAGTAGCAGCAGTTTTATTAGCAACAGGTAGTGTACTGGCAAACGATAATACGGATATCGCTCCAGACAAAAGTCTTTCTTCACAAATTTCAGTAATGTTAGCCAACAACAATTTTTCGGAAATCAAATCTGACCTTACCGCTCAAGTTCGTTTTACCTTAAATAGCGAAGGTGAAATCGTTGTATTGTCTGTTGATAGTCAATATGAAAGAATGGAAAGATTTGTAAAGAATAGCTTAAACTACAAAAAAGTAGATTTAAGTAAAGTAGAAGAAGGTAAAATTTACACGATACCAGTACGCGTAAAAGCTTAAACTATTTATCTAAAAATTAAAATCCTGTAACGATATAACGTTTCAGGATTTTTTTTTGTTTTTATATTTTACTTGGTTGATGCTCTTATCTACCTTTTTAAGTTGCTTTGTTTTAAAATCCTCTCTTTTATTGATTTTTTTTAAAGGTTTGCTCGTAGCTGTTGACATGGCCAATAAAACTTCTCCTGGGTTTTTTGGGTTTTCTTTTGTGCCTCTTAAATGAATGACCAATCCATTTAGGAAATTACGAAGCACTTGGTCACCACATTCCATATAATTAGGATGATCCTCTTTCCTGAAAAAAGCCCCTAGTTCGCTTTTAGAGATTTTAAAATCTACCAATTGAAGTATTTCTACAATATCATCATCCCTAAATTTTAAGGCTACTCTTAATTTTTTAAAAATATCATTATTCGTCATACAATCAACTTTTGGTTGTGCAAGGTATTATAAATTTAGGTAGTCTTTCATATTGCTTGGATTTTTTCTACTAGGGTGATTCTAAAATTACCTCATCATGGTTTTAGTGACAATAGTATTTTAAAAATGTACTCATATCTGCTGAATAACCCGATTAACTACCAAAAAATCCGATTTGATATTTTAAGTATATGCGTTAAATACTACAATAGCTATAAGAAATTACTTCTTATCGAGAGTTGATTGCCCTTTAACGAAGATTGGTTAAACATGCTTTTTATCGCCTCTAACTTTGCAGTGTAATTAATGATAAAGCAAGTTAAAATGAAATTCCCCGTACTATTCTTACTGTCTATTTTAGTGATGACCAGCTCTTGTAGCAAAGAAGAGCTAGTTGATGAGCAGATCAATTCAACTGCCATGATCGTGTCCGACAGTGAAATGGAACTGGAGATATTTGAGCTTGTGAACGATTACAGGGCGGAGAAAGGCCTTAGCACGCTGTCCTATGATACACGTGCCCAATCCTATACTACCGAGCACAACCTATATATGATCTCCAAGTCGCAGATCAGCCATGATGGTTTTGCACAAAGGTCCTCTGTACTTTCAGAGGAATTCAACGCGGTAAAGGTATCCGAGAACGTGGGCAGGAATTTCACCACCGCCCAAGGTATTGTAGAGGCATGGTTGAACAGCCCAAGCCACTTGAAGAACATAGAGGGCGATTTTGATGCCACTGCAATATCCGCCTATGCGGACGCTAACGGAATGATTTACTTTACACAGGTCTTCATCAAATAATAGTACTCCGGACAATTATAGCACACGCTTAAAATAATATCACTACTTCAAGCAAAGCACCTGATTTTAAATGAAATATTCAGGAAAAGGGTTACCGTTCTTTAAGGTAGCTTCAATTACTCAAAAACCATTTTGGTTGTTTTCTATAAAATCCTAGGTTCTAATTTTTTCAAGTGACAGATCCAAATAACGTTCCCAAGGATGAACGGTCAAATTATCCGATTAACTTTTTAGGCTTGTATCTTAATTATTACAATATCTATAGGAATTTACCGCTTATCGACACTTATGATCCATTGCACGAAGTTTCGCCCAAAGAGCTTTTTATTGCTTTTAACTTTGCAGTGTAATTAATGATAAAGCAAGTTAAAATGAAATTCCCCGTACTATTCTTACTGTCTATTTTAGTGATGACCAGCTCTTGTAGCAAAGAGGAGCTAGTTGATGAGCAGATCAATTCAACTGCCATGATCGTGTCCGACAGTGAAATGGAATTGGAGATCTTTGAGCTTGTGAACGATTACAGGGCGGAAAAAGGCCTTAGCACTTTATCTTATGATACACGTGCCCAATCCTATACTACCGAGCACAACCTGTATATGATCTCCAAGTCGCAGATCAGCCATGACGGTTTTGCACAAAGGTCCTCAACTCTTTCAGAGGAATTCAACGCGGTAAAGGTATCCGAGAACGTGGGCAGGAATTTCACCACCGCACAAGGTGTCGTAGAGGCATGGTTGAACAGCCCTAGCCACCTGAAGAACATAGAGGGCGATTTTGATGCCACTGCAATATCCGCCTATGCGGACGCCAACGGAATGATCTACTTTACACAGGTCTTCATCAAGTAATAGTACTCAGGGCAATTAAGCTACACGCTTAAAATAACATTACCACTTCAAACAAAGCACCTGGTATTTAAATAAAATATTCAGACAAAGGGTTACCATTCTTTAAGGTAACTTCAATTACGGAAATCCATGATGGATTGTTTCAATGAAATCCTAGATTCTAATTTTTTCAAGTGACAGATCCACATAACGTTCTCAAGGATGAACGGTCAAAAAATCCGATTAGGAATTTTACGGATATACGGTTAATACTACAAAATACAGTAGAAATTACGTCTTATCGAGAGTTAAATCCCCTTTAACGAAGATTAGTTTAACATGCTTTTTATCGCCTCTAACTTTGCAGTGTAATTAATGATAAAGCAAGTTAAAATGAAATTCCCCGTACTATTCTTACTGTCTATTTTAGTGATGACCAGCTCTTGTAGCAAAGAGGAGCTAGTTGATGAGCAGATCAATTCAACTGCCATGATCGTGTCCGACAGTGAAATGGAACTGGAGATATTTGAGCTTGTGAACGATTACAGGGCGGAAAAAGGCCTTAGCACGCTGTCCTATGATACACGTGCCCAATCCTATACTACCGAGCACAACCTATATATGATTTCCAAGTCGCAGATCAGCCATGACGGTTTTGCACAAAGGTCCTCAACTCTTTCAGAGGAATTCAACGCGGTAAAGGTATCCGAGAACGTGGGCAGGAATTTCACCACCGCCCAAGGTATTGTAGAGGCGTGGTTGAACAGCCCAAGCCATCTGAAGAACATAGAGGGCGATTTTGATGCCACTGCAATATCCGCCTATGCGGACGCCAACGGAATGATCTATTTTACACAGGTCTTCATTAAGTAGATTCCTAAATATTAGTACAGGTATTTCTATTAGTTTAGCCAATAAGTTTTAATTGTGAAATTCACATTTATAAGTGATTATGCTGAATAAAATTGAGTCAAAATCCTGTATAACTGTATTATTCGTAATGCATCTTTATTGAAATACCGTTCGTCGATATTTTAGTGCATTTTATCGATGTTTTTCTTCTGAATATCGTAAAGTGAACTTTTATTAAAATCAATTAAAAAGCCTGTCGTTATATTTGTAAGAAATTTCTTATAAATAATAATGATATGGAAAAAAACTACCTTAATAGTTTTCTACTAACTTTTACACTGTTCTGCTTATTAATAGGAGCTGAGGTGGTATATGGGCAACAGCAGTTTGCCCAAACAATTAGTAGTGAATCCCAAGTTGATTTTTCAAACAGGGCAATAGACAATAATCTTTCAACGAATGCCACTGTAAGGGCCAATTCTGGTTTGGCTTTAGGTTTAGGTGCGTACTCAGGCCACTTGGAACTGGAGTTCGCCAACCAAATTCCGGCATTGCAAACTAGTTATGTACGCTTAGATACGGAAGATGACTTACTGCCCTTTTTACTGGGAGGAAATTTAGGTGAGCTTTTAGCGGATGTCCTAGGCGTTGTTATTATAGGAAATCAGGAATTTAGCGTTGAAGTTAAAAATGATGATACGGTTATTCTTACCAATGATTCCGCTTTAAACAATGCTTTTACTACGGATCAAATGCGGGTTGTTACTAATGAAAATGGCGAATATTTTGTGTCAATTTCACCAGATGCACCCTATAATAGAATACGAATTACAAATAGAACTGGTTCTTTGGTCGGTTTGGGGTCAGAAAAATCCTTGGATATTTACGGCGCTTTTCAAGATGATGCCAGTATTGAGAATTGTTTAAATGCAGCATTTACTTCTTTTGATGGTACAGGTATAACACTGGACCTTTTGCAATTGAGTGGTGCCGGTGTAAATAATCCGGAATTGGCAATTGATGACAGTAACGATACTTATTCGGAACTGGGATTTGGTATTGTAGGCGTTGCAGCGTCGCTTTCCCAAACCTATTATTTTGATGCCGTATCCAATGCAGACGATATCTTTTACATTACCCTGGGTATTGACCCTTCGCTAGTGCAATTAGGTTTATTGAATAATATAGAGATTAGGGGCAACAATGGTTCTTCTGCCCCAGTTTTTCAAGAAGATGCAAATAATTTATTAAACCTGGATCTGTTAGGGCTTTTGGCTGAAAATGGTAGGGTAGATGTTCCTATTGCTCCCGGAGCTCCTATAGACCGGTTGACGCTTGAGCTAAGCTCACTGGTTGGTGTTGCTTTAGATCAACGTATTAGAGTTTATGATGTAAGGAAGGCACCTGCAGAACCTACATTGGATGCTAGCGCTACCAACACTACTATTTGTGCGGGTACAGATGCCAGTTTAGTGGCAATGACTACGGACGAAGTTAATGAAGAACTTGTATGGTTTGATGCTGATGGTACCCAACTGGAAGTAATGGACTCGGGTGAAGCCTTTGTAGTAACAAATGTAACGGAGACAACTACATTTTTTGTTGCTGCCCGTGAAAAAGGATGTACAGATGTATCATCACTTTTAGAGGTAGAAGTTAATGTGGTACCTGTCCCTACCGCAGAAGATATCAATGTAGAGATTACAAATGACGGTATATGTGAAACGGGTACACTAACATTGACACCTACAAGTGATGTTGAAGGTTCCTATACATGGTATTTTGATGCAGATGCATTAAATGAAATTACTAATGGCCTAGTTGTCAATAGTGTTACCTACACCGTTAACGCAAATGGCTCACTTGATATAAGCGGCTTAGAAGAAGATTTTGATACCTTTAACGTATATGCTCGTATAACTGAAGAGAGCGCCTCTTGTGAAAATGCTCCTGGAGATTTAAGGGAGGTAACGGTTTCTACATCGGATACAGGGTTAGAAGCTAGTTTAATATTAAATACTGTCGGGTTTGTTTCTGATCTTCTAAACTTATCAAGCGGAAATGAGATCACTGTAGATTCCCAGGAAATTTCAATATGTTCGGGTACCAGTGTGGATATCTTGAACACCCTGGAGAATAATATTGGTCTAGAGGTTAGATGGTATGATGCCATGACAGGCGGAAATTTAATTGAAACTGTAGACTCCGGTGCATCTTTTAATACCGGGATCCTAAATGCCGATACTACTTTTTATGTAGCAGTTGGTAGAATAGGTTGTTTGCTGGAAACCGCAAAGGCCACTATCAACATTAATGTACTTGATAGGCCTACGGCAGACGATATTAATGTATTTGGTGCAGAAAGTCCTATTTGTAGCTCTAGTGATGTGGTTTTAGTTCCTTCAAGTGATATTGACGGTTCTTTCCAGTGGTATTTTGATGAAAATAAGGCCAACCCTATTACTGATGGTTTGGTAAATGGTGATGTAACTTATACTGTTTCTGATACCGGTACATTGACCATTAGCGGTCTAGACGAGGTAAATTCCCCATATAGCTTTTATGTTGGTTTAGAGCGTGAGGTTGTTGGTTGTGATAATGAAAGCGGAGCGCTAAAAGAAGTTGCGGTAACCATAGTGGACTCTGATTTTTCGGCTGTACCTACTTTGGATACGGTTATTACCGTAGCGGATGTTTTGGCCATAAACAATGAAAACTCAACTGTACTTTTAGAAGGTTCTATCTCAGGAGATGTTGTGCAAGGCGATCCATTGACCATACAGTTAAACGGTAATGAATATGCGGGTGTTTTAGACCAGAATTTAGAATATAGTATAGAAGTAAATGGTTTGGATGTTCTTTTGGATGATGATCAACAGGTAGAATTAACCCTGCAATCCGGAGGTTGTAGTTCTACATATCAATTACCATTACCTATTCCGGAATTACCATTAGAGGATGACGAGCAGGTTTTCTGTGCATCTGATAACCCTACCTTGTTAGATTTAGAACTAGCCTTGGAAGATGGTGTATTGTTCAGTGCATTGGTGGGAGGTAACGTATTGGATATGGACACACCTTTAGTGGATGGAGAAATATATTATACGGGATTATTGAATATTCCTATTTCCGTCTATGCACGAGTAGGGATTTCTGTAACCATTATTTCGGTAGAAGCACCTACTACAACTAATACTGCACAAACATTTTGTGAGAATACGGATCCTGTAATTGGGGATTTGCAAGTTGATCAAGACGATGTGGTCTTTTATGATAGTCCTGAAAATGGAACTATGCTTAATCCCAATGACCCTCTTGTAAATGGCAATTATTACGTATCTAGAATAGAAAATGGTTGTGAAAGTGAAGACAGGCTGCTTATAACCGCAACTGTTTTGGAAGATACTTCCATTACCTTGGTTGGTGAATTTACAGAGGCTTGTACAGAAAGATCGTACACGTATACGACCGTGAGTAACCAAACGGATTATATGTGGGTGGTTAACGGTGGTACAATTACTGAAGGAGGTACTGCTACAGATGATTTTGTAACCGTTACTTGGACAAGCTTGCAAGATACCTCTATTCAGGTGTCATATTCCAGCGCTAATGGTTGTGCGGAAAACACTTCCATGACGCAGGAAATTGCCACTAATAGTTGTGGAGAAGTGCTTGGTGCAGAATTTTGCTTAGAGGTTTTCAATGAATTTTCACCAAATTCCGATGGTTTCAACGACTTCTTTGAGATTGAATGTATAACGGACTATGCCAATACCATCCAAATTTATAATAGAAATGGGAATTTGGTTTTTGAAACCCAGGATTATCAAAATAATTGGGACGGTATAGCCAATGTCAATGGCGTAATTAGGACGGGGGAACATTTGCCTGCCGGTACGTATTACTATGTAGTGAACATTCCTGAACTAAACCGTGAGTTGGTAGGTTGGTTGCAACTTGCCAGATAAGCTAGGATACATTTAAATTTCTCAATACCAAAAACAAATATTCCAATGAAGAATTATATAACAATTGTAGCAACATTTATCTGCTTAATGTTCTTGACGACTACTGTCGTCAGAAGCCAGCAACGGCCTCAATACACGCAGTATATGTACAATACACAAACCTTGAACCCTGGTTATACGGGTACACAGGGCAAATTAGCGGCAAGCTTACTTTACAGGTCGCAATGGGTGGGCATAGATGGCTCTCCGGAAACACAAAGCTTTTCTGCCCATGGCTTGGTCAAGGACAGAATAGGGGTAGGGCTAACCTTATTGAATGACAATCTAGGGGCATCAAATAATTTTGAGGTCAATGCTAATTTTGCCTATCACGTTAAAACGGGGGAAACTACAACCTTGTCATTTGGTTTAAATGCAGGTTTGGATATTTTCAATGTAGATTATTCCAAAGGAAATTTTTCCAATGAATTAGACCCTGTTTTTCAAGAAAACCTTAATGATACAAGACCTATTGTAGGTGCAGGGGTTTATTACTTCGGTGCAAAATGGTATGCGGGCGTTTCTAGTAACAACCTACTTAATTCTCGCATTTATAAAGAAGATGATGATACCGTAACGGAAAGAAAAAGCCAATACTTCTTAATGGCGGGCTATGTATTTGATTTGAGTGAATCTGTTAAGTTTAAGCCGGCCGTTTTGGGTAAAGTGGTTTCTGGAGCACCTATATCCGTAGATGTTTCTGCCAATTTTCTCTTGAGGGAGCGCTTAAGTCTAGGCTTGGCCTATAGGTATGATGATGCTATCAGTGCCTTGGCAGGATTTCATATCACTGATAATTTCTTCTTAGGTTATGCCTATGATTATTCGGTCACCGGTTTGGAAAACTATAATGATGGTTCTCATGAAATTATTTTAACCTACAATCTAGATGGCTTAAAGAAAAGGGCATTGTCACCAAGATTCTTTTAAACTTATAATTATGAAAATAAAATTACGATATACATATTTCATATTATGTGCATGTATGGTTATGCATGGACAGACAAAAGAGACCCGTGCAGATGAGTTCTTTAAGAATTTTAAATTCAATAAGGCCATTGAACTGTATGAGGACATTGCCGATAAAGGTAAACGTGTAGATGACCACGTTTTGCAAAATTTGGCAGATAGTTATTTTAATATTGGTGATTATATCAATGCAGAAAAATGGTACTCTAAATTATATGTGCAAAAAGGGAATGAAATAGGGGAGAACAATGTTATAAAACTTGTTCAATGTCTAAAGGCCAACCTTAAACCAGAAAGGGCAGATGAGGTATTACTTGATTATTATGAGGATGAGGATCAGTTGAAGATGATAATGGCACAGCGACAGCATTTAGATAGTTTGTTGTTGACAGAGGCCAGGTATGAGATGGATAGGTTAGCTTTCAATAGCCCAAAATCCGATTTTTCACCTGCCTTTTATAGAGATGGGTCCATAGTTTTTTCCAGTACCCGAGATTCCATTACCGCTGGCGGTAAGGTTTATCCGTGGAACAATCAACCTTATCTGGACCTGTTTGTGACCGTGCCTCAAGACCCTGGTTTTATTCCAGAGAAATTCGCTGCCAATAGAATGTCAGATTTTCATGATGCATCCGTAACGGTGACCAAAGATATGAGCCGTATTTACCTTACCCGTAATTATTTTAAGAAAGGTAAGCTGCAGGCCAATAATGACGGACTGTCCAATATGCAGATTGTCATGGGTAATTTATACAATGGGGATATTGAGGATATTCAGTCCCTGTCTATAAATGATAAGGATTATTCCTGTGGACACCCCGCATTGAGTTCTAATGGTAAAAAACTGTATTTTACCTCTAATATGCCTGGAGGCTATGGTGGATCGGATATTTATGTGGTAAACTTGGATAGTGATGGTACCGTAATTTCTCCTCCAAAAAATTTAGGACCAGCGATCAATACAAAGGGTAGGGAGATGTTTCCTTATGTCGTGAACGATGTATTATACTTTTCTTCGGATGGGCATTATGGCCTAGGTGGATTGGATATTTTTAAGTCCAAGATAATGGGAAAAGATGATTACTCATTGCCGGTAAATATGGGAAAACCTTTTAATAGCAATATGGATGATTTCTCATTGATTATAGATGAGGATTATGATAGTGGTTATTTTGCATCGAACAGAATGGGAGGCGTTGGCGATGACGACATTTATTCTTTTGAAAAAATTGACCCTACACACTGCTTGGTCTATTCTGGTCAGGTCTTGAATAAACTTACCAATGAACCGGTGCCTTTTGCCAATGTGGAAGTAAAGAACCCTACGGACGGATTAATTGAAATTCTATTGACAGATGAGCTTGGTTTTTATGAAATAGAACTTCCTTGTAACAGGAAAAATAGACTGGTTTTCTTTAAAGATAGATTCTCAAAACAGATTGTATCGGTTACCACTACAGATACTCCGCAATCCCCATCTACGGACAATTTGGTGTACTTGACCCCTTATGATGATATTGTGGAGAAAGATGGTGATGTGGAAAAAATAAAGGTAGATCCAATTTATTTTGATTACGATAAGTCAGATATAACGGCAAGGGCGGAAATAGAATTGAAGAAGGTACTTTTTGCTATGCAGCAATTTCCGGATATGAGAATTAAGATAGAATCGCATACAGATTCTAGAGGGTCTGACAGTTATAATTTACGTTTATCAGATGATAGGGCAAAAAGCACTAGAGATTACTTAATAACAAAAGGTATTGCACAAAATAGAATACTTAGTGCTATTGGTTACGGAGAAACAATGTTGATTAATGACTGCCGTAATGGTGTTAAGTGTTCTGATCAGGAACACTTGGTGAATAGAAGATCGGATTTTGTGGTGTTAAAAGATAATATTGTAAGCAAATAGGAGTGTGGTGCAAAGAAATATCGGTCATAACTTAAAACGTATGGCCGGTATTTTAAATGTATTAATAGTGCTCCACGGTGTTGTAAAGACTCCTTAATAATATAAAGTCAATGAGTACTATTTAAATCACTTTAATTGGTTTTAAGAATAGTGACGGATTTGTCTAAAAATTTAATGTTCAATTTTAATTAGAAAATGAAAATCAAGTAATTGAGAATATGCCAACAGAAAATGAAAAACTTAGTATTTTATCAGAAATGATAGAGTTTGCAAAAGTGGACAATGAAATAAGAAGAATGGAATATGAATTTTTATTGTTGCTTGCCCAAAAATTAAATATTGCCAAGGAAACTTTTGACCACTTATTTAAAGTTCCGGCAGAACATGTGCTGCCAAAGTCACAGACAGAACGTATTATACAATTTCATCGTTTAGCGTTGTTAATGAATGTGGACCATCATCAAGATATAAGCGAAATTAAAAAACTACATGATATTGGTTTAAAAATAGGGTTGCCTCCGGGTGCAATGCAACAGGTGCTTATGATAATGCATCAATATCCTGATAAAATTGTTCCACCAGAGGTATTGATATCTATTTTTAAATCGCACTACAACTAAGACCAGCTATTAAAATCAGCGTCAATTTTATTTAAATCCCTTTTATTTTTGATGTTATTCTCGGCATCTTTCATTAATTCTTCCATCTCTTGGTTAAGGGAGTTTTTGTGAAGATCGTTATTAACGTAGTTGGTTAGTGTTTGCAGCATTTGCATTAATTTTCGCGTTACTATGATATCATGTTTGCAGTATTGACGGTAAGTCGCCATAACATTGTACAGAATTTCTGAGAATTTGGTACACTTCAGTCGTCCCCAATTTTGTCCGTCATCATCGGTAATATATTCATATTCCCATTTTTTCATGAGAAACAAAAAAAGTGATGTAAGATAATCTATGGTATTCAAGGCGGTACCAGGGTCGTTTATTCCTGGTGACATGGCTTTAACTCCAATTTCGGATAATTGTCTAAAACCGTATACATAATTATCACCTACCAATTCCTCATGGCTAAAAAGTAAGGTTTTTTTAATTTCTTCTATAGCGGTATCGTCAAGTTCGTTTTGAGTATAAAATGCTAAGGTGCCATTCAGAATATATTGGCCTTTAAATAATTGTATATGGATTTTTGTATCGTGTTTTTTACAAAGATCTAAAAGGTCTTTTTGTAAAGTTCCATAAAAATATCCCGCTTTGTCAATCTTGTGACTTTTCCATGAACTAATGTCCGGAAAATCTTCGGTTTTGTCTTTTTGTGCATCAAGGATAGCTTTCAATGCTGTCTTAGTTCTTCTATGGATGTTGGTCAGTATATTCCCAACCTGTATGGATTGTGATATATGATGGATAAAGTAAATAAAGGATGCCAAACATAATACGGCTAGGATGATTCCAAACAATACAGAGAACCCCGGGGTTTGATAATCACTTTCTTTAGGCTCAATGGAAATGAGTATAAAAATATTGTAAAGAATGGTGGCAATATATTGCCCTAAAACTATCTGATGCTTTTGGTCAGAAATGATGCCTGGTAATACCCTTGGGGAGAAATTGCTGGAAGCTTGACTTAATAATAACATGACCATGGAAAAACTGAACACGGTCAAAGAAATAAGGCCACCTATCAATGTGCTTAAAATAGTCTTGGCTGTATCAGTATCATCTATTACCAAGCTGGGTGCCACATCCATTAGGTACTCGGAAATCCCCAACTTTTCAACATAGATCATGGCAAAGGCCATTATTAAACCTGTTAAAGAAATAATAGTAGGATAGAACGCTATTTTGCTTCTGATATTAAAAAGGAAATTGGAAAGTTGGCCCATAACGATTTCTAAACGGTAAATCTAAGCAAGTTAGATTTAGGTAAATAACTCATTTCCGTAAATAAACACCTCAAACTATTAAACAATAAGACATAATGTCATTAACGTTAGTTAAAATAATGTCAAAATGTCACTAAAAATGTTCTGGTATGTCCTTTGCTTATTTATCTGTGATTATAAAAAAGAACTATTAATTTAAAAATATACGATAATGAGTTTAGTAAAAAGAAATGATGTACTGTTCCCTGCTTTAATGAATGAACTATTTAAACCAGATTGGATTGGGGGAATACAAAATGAAAGAACAGCTATGCCCGCTGTTAATATCAAGGAGAATGAAGATAATTTTGAATTGGAACTTTTTGTACCGGGTAGGGACAAAAAAGATTTTGCGGTAGAGTTAGATGACGCTATCCTGACAATCTCGTCTGAAATTAAGGAAGAAAAGAACGATTCTAAAGACAATTATACCAGGAGAGAGTTTACAATTTCTTCATTTAAAAGGTCTTTTACATTGCCTGAAACTGTAGCTATGGATAAAGTTGATGCTACATATGAAGGTGGTATACTAAAATTTAACCTTCCTAAAAAAGAAGAGGCTTTGCCCAAACCAAAACGAATGATCGAGTTAAAATAAGGTTTGCCTTAGAATTTAGGTTGGTTAGTGTTTAGTTGAAAAGGTGCTTTGAGTAATCAAAGCACTTTTTTTATGGAAGGGGTTGGGTAAGTATGGCCAGGCATGTCCAAATACCTTCTTTGAAATTTCCAATTCTTAAGTTTTCATTTGGCCCATGTATGTTATTGTCAGGGTTTGGTATCCTGACCGATACAGCAGGAATGTTCAGCAGAGAGATAAATGGTGCAATAGGCTGGGAACCGCCTGTGGTTCTCATGTTTATTATTTGTTCTCCAAAAACCCTATTAAGTGCCTTATTTAGAAAAATGCCTATTGGTGTATTTATACCTGTTCTGAAGGGCTTGGAACCGATCCTGTAACTGAGAGAAGCCAGTTTTCCATAGTTTGAACGTTCTTCGTTGGTGGGTAGGGAATCTACCAAATGATATCCTTGTAATACGATGTGGTCTTTAAGAAGGTCAAGCTGTCTTTCCGCAGGGGTCTCGGGCACTAGCCTCATATCTATTTCAATAAGAACATCTTCAGGGATAATGGTACGTACTTCTTTTCCTGTCCATCCTGCTTTTAATCCTCTAATGTTCAGCGACGGATACTGTAAGGCTTCTTGATAGGTCTGTGCAACTTTTTCTGGATTGGAGATGCCCAATCTTTTATTTAAAGCACTATTATTTTCAGGAATAGAAGAAAGTAATATTCTTTCGCTTTCTGTTAAATTTACGCCTTTGTAAAAATCCTTAATGACTACTAGTCCATTTTCATCTTTAAAGCTGCTTATCAATCTTGCGGCTTCAAATACCGGATTTGGTGCATAATTTCCATATTGACCACTGTGCAAGGCGTAATTAGGTCCAAATATTTTAATACTTGCTGTTGCAATACCCCTGGCACCATACGTTAACGTGGGTAAATTAGAAAGGTGCCTGGTTCCGTCTAAAATTAAAAGCATGTCAGATTGTAATATCTCCTTATATTGTTTTACGGCAAAAGGTAGGTCAGGGGAACCCAATTCTTCCTGAAAATCCATTATGACCTTGATATTATACTCGGAACTTATCTGCTGCTCGTTAAGAATTTGCAGCGCAGAGATTAAAGCCATAGCCGGACCTTTGGAGTCGGATGCAGACCGTGCAAATATTCTATAATCTTCGTTCATGGAATTTAGTGCTGACTCAAAATCCAAACTGGTCCAACTATCATTTTTAAATTCCTTGATCGTTGGCTCAAAGGGGTCCTCTTGTGACCATTCTTTTGGGTCTACTGGTTGACCATCAATCTGTAAATAGAAAAGAATTGATTTTGAATTTTTGGATGATAGTTTTTCTGCAAAAAGAAGTGGTGCTCTTGGTGTACTCAAGATACTTGTCTTAAAATTTAAAGCATTAAAAACACTGTCGCACCAATGAAGATTTGTTTTGATCTGTTCCGGAAAATTACCGTTATTTTGTAGTCTCAAAAATTGGTGTAAATTAGTAATCGCTACATTGAATTTTTCATCGGTGAGCGATTTAATTTTGTCAACTTCGAGAGACTGACCATAACAATGAAATGCATTGAAATAGTTAAGTGCGATACCAAAAAATAAGACCCATTTTTTCATTTTTCACAGTAAATAAACGTTTTAGCTTTGTCTAAAAATTTATATTAATAATTTGTATTCCAGAATGTTGTGTTTACTTATGTTAAGTTTTAGATGATATTTTTGTTTTAACCTGGTTTTTTCTAAAAAAAATTAGTTGTCTTGGTTTTGTAACGCTTTTATCTCATCACGTAACTTGGCTGCTTGCATAAAATCAAGTTCTTTAGCCGCTTTTTCCATAGCCTTTCTTTTTTCTTTTATCATCTTTTCCGTCTGCTCCTTGGTCATGTAATTTAGGTCGGGTTCAGCGGCACGCAATTCTTCTTTTATAAAGTGATATGTTGAAACGGAATTCTTGGATAATACGTTGTCCAAACTTTTGTTTAGTGCGGTTGGTGTTACGTTATTATCGGTGTTGTATTTTATTTGTTTTTCCCTTCTATAATTTGTCTCGTCAATTGTTTTTTGCATGCTATTGGTAATCGTATCCGCATACATAATTGCCTTACCATTTAAATGTCTTGCCGCTCTACCCACCGTTTGGGTTAAGGAACGGTTGCTACGTAAAAATCCTTCTTTGTCCGCATCTAAAATTGCAACCAAGGAAACCTCGGGTAGGTCCAACCCTTCACGTAACAGATTCACCCCGATCAGTACATCAAAAATACCTTTTCGTAGATCTTGCATAATTTCTACTCGTTCCAGTGTATCAACATCACTATGAATATATCTACATCTAATGTTAATCCGATCCAGGTACTTGGCCAATTCTTCGGCCATTCTTTTGGTCAACGTCGTAACCAAGGTACGTTCATCTTTTTCTACCCGTTGTTGAATTTCTTCTACTAAATCATCAATTTGGTTTAAACTGGGCCTTATTTCTATTATTGGGTCCAATAATCCAGTGGGTCTAATAACCTGTTCTACATAAACACCTTGACTATGTTGTAGTTCATAGTCTGCAGGAGTAGCACTCACGAACAATACTTGGTTTTGTAAAGCTTCAAATTCCTCAAATTTAAGCGGCCTGTTATCCATTGCCGCCGGCAGGCGAAATCCGTATTCAACCAAATTTACTTTTCTTGAACGGTCCCCTCCATACATAGCATGTACTTGGGGTATGGTAACATGACTTTCATCGATTACCATAAGATAATCATCTGGAAAGTAGTCCAATAAACAAAAGGGCCTTGTGCCAGGCTCCCTACCATCCAGATATCTTGAATAATTTTCTATACCAGAGCAGTACCCCAGTTCACGAATCATCTCAAGGTCAAAGTTGGTGCGCTCCTCTAATCGTTTTGCTTCAAGCGGTTTTGCTATATCTTTAAAATAGTCTATTTGTTTTACCAAATCATCCTGTATTTGATGAATGGCGTTCTGTAATACGTCTTTTGAGGTAACGAACATATTGGCCGGGTAGATTGTAAGTGAATCGTATACCTCTAATATGTTATTGTTGAATGGGTCAAACGCTTCAATTTCCTCGATCTCATCACCAAAAAAATGAATCCTGAACGCATGGTCCGCATAACTTGGAAAAACATCGACCACATCTCCCTTTACCCTAAAATTTCCATTTTTGAAATCTGCCATGGTCCTGGAATAAAGGGATTGCACCAATAGGTGCATAAGCTTGGTCCTGGCAATGACCTGGTCCTTTTTAATTGAGATGACATTTTTTTGAAATTCTACCGGATTACCAATACCGTACAAGCATGATACCGATGCTATGACAATAACGTCCCGTCTTCCTGAAAGTAGTGATGAGGTTGTGCTAAGCCTTAATTTTTCAATATCCTCGTTGATGGACAAATCCTTTTCTATATACACACCGCTGGTAGGGATAAAGGCTTCCGGTTGGTAGTAATCATAGTAGGATACAAAATATTCTACCGCATTGTCAGGGAAAAATTGTTTAAATTCTGAATAAAGCTGTGCCGCCAGTGTTTTATTGTGGGCCAGTATCAAGGTAGGTTTTTGAACTTGTTCTATTACATTGGCTACAGTGAATGTCTTTCCTGAACCCGTTACACCTAACAATGTTTGAAATTTTTCTTCTTCATTAAGACCTTTTACCAATTGTTGTATGGCATTAGGTTGATCACCTGTAGGTTTAAATTCTGATACAACTTTAAATTTCATGTATGTATGTTCTCTTTTATATAAGGCACTACGCCATTATTCAATCCACTTTATTTGAACTTTGGGTTTTGGTCATTGGTTGGGGGTAGTAAAAAATTAGTCTTTTGGTTAAAAATACAAAAGTCATGAAGTATAATAGACGTACAATCAAAGGAAATCTTTCATCGCTTTAAGGAAAAATGGCCTAAAATATCTTCCCTATTAAGAAATGTGGCTTTATACCAGTAATCGGTTTCCGGTAATGGGGTGTTGTTGTATGAACCGTCCCAACCATTGCTATTGGCGTTAATTTGATGAATGAAATTTCCATACCGATCATAAATAAAAATACGGTCAATAACAGTTTCGTAATTTTCTGGTGGTTGTATAAACTGCCAATAGTCATTTATACCATCGCCATTTGGTGTGAAAAAGGATGGAAAATCCTTGTTGTCTATGTCCCTGTCTACGGTCCTTATGGTAATTCCGCAGCCATTTTTATCTCTAACATATGCTGTATGTGGACCATACGGTATTTCTGTAAATAGGGGTGAGTCTTGGTAAGGGCCATCCTTGTTATCCAGGGCGTACTCGTACTGGCCTCCCCCTGTAGCTATAATTGTTATGGTCTTATCCTTGGTGGTATTGATTACATCAATTTTAATAATGGTTGCCGCTTCAGATGAAACAATATCAAAAAGTTTGGAGTTGGAACATTCTATCGTCCCATTTTCTGTCTCAATGATATTATATGCTTCTAAACGATAACGCCCTGGACTTAAAATATCAACACTTTTTGTTTCACTCAATAGGGTTTCCTCACTTCCGCTTTTGGTTTGGAACCATCTATATCCTTGGGCCACATCATTGGTGGAAATCCTGTAAGGAAGTTCATCACTGCATATGCCAACGGTATTGGGAAGATCAATTTGTGGGGCAGGATACACATACTCCCCAGTGTTGGAGTCAAGATAGGGATCACAGATATACAGGTCCATACTGGTGGTAAATACTTCCTCTGTACAACCTGTTGCAGCTCCGTATTCATTATAGGGTATTACGGTAGCATAAATAGTTGCATTTTGTGGTAGATCATTGGGCGGATCATAGCTAAGGGTGTTTTTCATATCCATAGCATCAAGAATATCCGTGCCATTGGGTTCTGTGCCAAGGGACAAAAAATATCCTGTAGCTGTTGGTGCATAGGCCCATTCTATATCCGTAATTATGGTTACACTGGCTGCATTGTTATCTGGTGTAACCAGCAAGGAGCAATCTGGTGGAGTGGTGACGGGTATGGTGGTAAACGATATTTCCTGACATTCAATAGGTGGTCCGTCATATGGAACAAGGCTTAATGTGGCATACAAAAGCGTATTTGCCGGTAAACCCAATGGTGGGGTGTAAAATGTATCCGTTCCAATTGGTTTTGCATTGAGTATATCCTTTCCTTGAGGAGCGGTGCCAATGGATAATATGTAACCGTTGTATCCAGTAACTTCTGTCCAAGTAAACGTTGCATTGACGGCAATATTGATGTTGCCATTTATTGGAAAGGTAAACTCCGGACAGTTACTTTGTGCCATAGCCAAAACGCATACAAAATGCATGCCCAGAGAACTTATAATACAAAACCACTTCTTAAAGTCCATCAATTTGTATTTAGGTTAACGCTTAAGGCTAAAATGCCCCTTTATGGTTCTATTTGAGAACATTTGGGCCTTAAACCAATAATCCGATTCTGGTACTTGCTGCCCATTAAAAGTGCCGTCCCATCCTTTTGAACGTGGATTTACTTGTGCTAAAAAGTTACCAAACCTGTCATAAATATGAATGTATTCTACATTAAGTTCTTTGGTTCCCCCGTCAGTTATGATGTTCCAATAATCGTTAATGTTGTCCCCGTTGGGAGTAAAGAATGACGGAAAATCCTTTGGTTCCAATTTTTCTTCCACTGGTCTTTTGTTTAGACCGCAACCAAATTTATCCCTGACAAATACAGTACGGTCGTCTGGGGCAATGCCCACAAAAACAGGACTATCTTGAAATCCAAATTCCTCGTTATCCAATGAATATTCAACTGGAGATGTGCTTGAGGTAACAATTTCTATACGGTACTGATTAGCCTCCCTAGAAATGATGACTTGCTCAATTATTGGAATGTCTGAATAAACAACTTCAACTATTTTACTAACGGGACATTCTATTGTGGCCCCAAATTCAGATACGGTATTGAACAGTTCCAAGCGGTAGAAACCCACTTCGTTATATTCCATACTGGAAGTGTTTGATATAACATCTTCGGTACCGTTATCATTTATTTTATACCACCGATATCCCCGGGCTATGTCATTTGTAGTGTACACGGCATTTTGATTTGATGAGCAGAGTGGTATTTTTTCTGCAATGGAAATGATTGGATAATCTGAAGTATTACATTTAACGGTAGGAACGCCTGTTGTGAAGGATTCTTCAATACAACCCACTGCTGTTCCATATTCGTTGAGCGGAACAATTTTTACATAAATGGTCTGATTGAGTTCAAAATCTTGTTCTGTTTTATAAAATAGGGTGTTACCGGTTTCTTGATTTTCAACAATAGTATAATTACCAGGAGAATCACCAATAGAGATATTATAATTAGTAGCCCCGTAAGCATAGTCCCATTTAATATTCGTGTCTACACGAACTTCTGTTTCACCATTTGTTGGAGAGGCCAATGAGGTACAGGTGGGCGGGTCACTTATGGCGGCGGTATCAAAAACCTTTAGCGGGCATACTTTAATAGGGGCATCCGGTAAAAATAAACTTATGGTAACAAAAATACGGGTATTGGCGGGTAAGCCAATTTCCGGCTGGTAATAATTATTTAGACCAGATGATCTTCGGTTAATGATTTCTCCCCCACCAGGTGTAGTGCCCAAAGAAACTAAATATCCTATAATTCCTTCTACTTCTGTCCATGTAATCAAATTATCTAATGGCACGTTAATATCTCCATCTAGTGGAGAAGTCATAGTAGGGCACTCTTGAGCCAACCCATACTCCATGTTTAGGCCAAGTAAAATGAGTACTATCCATAAAAAATAATTATTACCCATACTGCTACCTTTTCAATGATAAATGGCCTTTAAAAATTTTGTTTGAGCGCATTTGGGCCTTAAACCAATAATCCGATTCTGGTACTTGCTGCCCATTAAAAGTGCCGTCCCATCCTTTTGATTCTGAATTAAAGGTGGAAATGAGATTCCCGAACTTATCAAATATATATACCAGTTGTATTTGATCTTCCTGTGTGTTGTTTTCCGGTAAATAGTTCCAATAGTCATTTATACCATCGCCATTTGGTGTAAAAAAAACAGGAAAACCAAACGCTGTAGCGTCGAATTCCAATGTTTTTTGCGCTGTTCCGCATCCATTCTTGTTCCGAACAAAAACCGTATGTGTTTGTAGTGATTGCCTGCTAAAAAAGTTTGAATCTTGGTAGGGACCCATTTCATTATCCAGGGCATATTCAAAATCGCCCTCAGTTTCCATTAGTATTTCAAAGTTTAAAAAATTGGCCTCTTGGTTTACCAGCACATCTTTTATCACGGGTTCAGATGAAATTTCTACTTCAAAATAAGCGGTTGTAGAACATTCAAAGGTTTGGTCGGCATCACTAATAATATTGTAAGCTTCTAAAGCATGGGAACCTGCGCTTGTAATTGTAATTTCCTTAGTTATTGTCAATAGGGTCTCTTTACCGTTCTCGTCCACACTATACCACCTGTAGCCATCTGCTTCAATTGGTGCGGTTATTTTATTAGCTACATTTTTCGTGCATACATCAATTTTTTCGGGCAAGGTAAGATTGGGGTTTAGTACAATCAATTCACCGGTTAGTGCATCATAATATGGCCCGCAACCAATTAGAGTGGAAAAAGATTCTTGTCTGCACCCTAAGGCTTCACCTGCTTCATTAAACGGAGTAATGGTTATAAAAAAAGTTCTGTTGGGTTCAAAATCAATAACAAACGTGGAGGTTTTATAGAATGATGCGTTATTAAGAATATTACTTTCAAATGGGGAGGTGCCAATGGTTACTTTATATCCTGTGGCATTGGCTACAGGTGTCCATTCCAAAATTGGACTAAGGGGCACATTGGTCTCACCGTTAAAAGGTGTGATCAAACTGGAACAGGTTGGTAATTGAGCTTCTGGGGTAGTAACAAAGCTAAATGGTGTACAATTTATAGCTGTTCCTAATCTGTTATAGGGTACTATAGTAACATATATGTTGGTTTCCGGAGGAAAATCTTCAGTAGGGTTATAGGTCAAAGTATTAGCCACATCCAAATCTTCCAAGATTTCCCCTCCATTTAATGACGTGCCAATGCTTATTCTGTATCCTGTGGCATTTGGTGATGCCGACCATGTAATATTTGTTGCCGGGTTTATATCTGTTGCATTATTTAAAGGTGATTGTAGCGTGGTACACAAGGGAATATTCGTCAAGGCACCGGTGGTGAATGTTTGTGATTCGCATACCACCGTGGGCTGATTAAAGAAAAATAGGGATATGGTTACATACAACTGCGTATTTTCGGGTAATCCCAATGGTGGGGAATAACTAGTGGAAGCACCTACGTTTTGTTCGTTCAAGAGTTCAGTACCGCCAGGGGTGGTGCCGATGGACAATAAATATCCAGGGACCCCGGTAATGGCTTCCCAACTGATTAGTGTATTAACATTAACTTGGGTGTCTCCATCCAAAGGAATTAAAAGTTTGGGACACTCTTGGGCATTGGAAAATGTGGACATACCTAACAACAGAAAAAATAAAGGCATAGCCAATATCCTGGATAATTCCATGTTACATATCGTTTTCATAGCGTGTTCCTAAACACTACAATATACTATAAAAAGAAATTTAAGTCTTTACAAATCTGTTTAAATAGGGTTTATGGTCGATGTAGTTATAGGATTTATAAATCCCGTTTTTTTAGAAGTGCATAGGATAAATAGATAAAAATTGCGGTCCATACCATTACTATGAGTACCTCATACCAATAGGTGTTATAGTTAAGGGCCACCTCTGTGCCTATTTGGTTGGCTACGGATTGTACCGCGCCCAACCTGGAGAATGGTTCCTTGATTAGATTGAACATAGACTGTAGCGGAAAAAAGTTCATGATACCATCTGTAGTGGCCTCGTCAAAAAATTTCCAGCGTAATATTCCTCTAAGAATACCTTCAAAAACTTGCCACAAGATTAGAAACCCCAAAGCAAAGGCAGAGCGTTTTACCAATATGCCCAAGAACAGGCAGAAAGAGAAAAATCCTATTAACTTAATAAAGAATATGGGTAGGAACTTTAAATCGGTTATTATGATTAAAAATTCGTTATAATCGGAATACGCCAAGCCTAAAATCAAGGAGACTACAAATACAAAAATTGTGGATATCAGCGAGAATGAAATAACGGTCAGAAATTTGGAAAGTATAAATTCTTTTTTGGAAAGACCATCTATTAAGTTCTGTTTTATGGTTTTATTACTGTATTCATTTGACATCATACTTACAATTACAATGGCCAGGAACAATTTAAAAAATGCAGTAATGAAGGTGTTAAAATGCCATATATACGGAAAATTGAAAATACCCTGATCTGCCAAATGAAATTGAACGGGACCAATATCAAATTTTATGGCTGCAAACAGTGCAATGGAGGTCAGTAACGCAAAATAAGAGATGATCAATATCTTGCTGGCCCTGTTGTTCCACAATTTTATGAATTCTATTTGTAATAATCGTATCATGGGTTCGGTTTTAAGCGGTTGCGTTTTTGGTTAGCTGTAAAAATTGTTCCTCTAAACTTTCTTTTCTTTTTACGAGGTGCGATACGATAATACCATTATCAAACAATAACTTATTCAATGTCTGTGCATCTAATTCTGCCGTAAGGAAAGCTGTAATTAACCCGTTGTAGTGTTTTACCTCGCCAAAATATGGGTTGGTTTTAAGGAAAGAGGTCAATTGGTCCATGTGCGTCGTTTTTAATTCAAAAAATCCAAAACTGGCCTGAAGGCTGTCTACCCGTCCGGAATATAATTTTACACCTTTCCTAAGAATAATTACGTGGCTACAGACTTTTTCCACTTCGTCCAAAAGATGAGAGGCTAACAGAATAGTGGTGCCTTGGGCGGCTATGGTTTTAATAATCTCCCTAATTTGATGAATACCTTGTGGGTCTAGACCGTTTGTAGGTTCGTCCAAAATCAAAATTTCTGGATCGTTCAGTAGGGCAGATGCAATGGCCAAACGTTGTTTCATGCCTAAAGAGAATGTTTTGAACTTACTGTCCTTTCTATCCAAAAGACCTACCAAATCTAGTTTTTCCTGAATCTTATCTTCACTAACCTCCTTAATTTTGCATACCAGTTTAAGATTTTGTACAGCGGTCATGTAAGGATAAAAGTTAGGTCTTTCTATAATTGCCCCCACTTTTTTTAGGGCATTATGTGTTGAAAGTTCACCATTAAACCATGCAAATTCCCCACTGGTTTTGTTTACCACATTTAAAACAATGCCCAAGGTGGTAGATTTTCCGCTACCGTTTGGGCCTAAAATGCCATATACGTTACCCTTTTCAATGGTGAACGATAAATCTTTAACGGCGGTAAGGAATCCATATTTCTTGGTGAGGTTGTGGACGGTAAGTATTGAATTCAAAATAGGTTGATGTTTTTGATTGATATACCTAGTTGACGAAGAAAGCCTAACTTTGTTACAAGTTATACTTGTAATTTATTTCAATATTATGTCAGAAGAACGTTTAATGTCTAAAAAGAAACCGGCATATCCCGTAAGTGATGCCCTTGATGGCTATTTGGAACATTATAGTAGAAAAACGGAAATTCCTATTTTTTACGAAGACCTGCTTCGTTTTTCCGGTTCTGTAGTAGTATATGATCATGACGATGAGGATACGTTGTGGATAAGGGTGTATTATTCTGAATATGATAGAAAGGAAATAGATGACTCCTTAAAGAAAGTTTATTCTATTTTACATTCTGATGGTAGTAATAACATAAACCAATATCTAAATGTAGATGCGGTAGATTTTTGCACCTTTGGAAACTCAAAACCGTTTAGGATAAAAATTAGGAATATCCTGAACGATAATTTTACGTATTTCTATATTAAGAAAACCGATGCCTCCCGTATATATGGTTTGGAGCTAGAGCATATGCTATCTCCCTACAACCTTAACTTTTTGGTTTACAAGGATACCTTAATAGAGGAACACATAGCCGGAATACCTGGCGATGAGTTTATTAAGACAATGCTTCCTAAATGCACGGAACCAGAAAAGGCCCAATTGGCCAAAGAGTTTGTGAAATTCAATGAACGTTGTATGATTAGGCTTTTAGGGGATATGCGGTCTTATAATTATGTTATTGTACCAACTCATGATTTTGACCATGTGGTTTACAAAATACGGGCTATAGATTTTGACCAGCAATGTTTTGAAGGCAAGCTTAAAATTTACAGGCCCCAATTTTTTAAGGAGAACTATAAAATGGTTGAATTAGTACGGAATAAGTTGACCAGAGATTCTGTAGATCAATATAAACTGGAAGAACGTTCAATGGTTGCCAAACGTATTTTAAGTTCTGGTAACAGGATTAAAAAATTAAGGGCCATTTGTAAGACCGATTTAATTTCTACCGATCAAAATATAGAAATGCTTAGAGATCAGATAGAAGAACTTACTATGGATATGGACTTTAAAAACTGCACCACTATGGGTGAAATTTTAGATCGTGCATTAAATTTTGTAAGACGCAATTATGAGGATGTAAGTTTAAAACAGATTATGGAAAACAATATCAAGATTTAAATTTCTATATAATAGATAAAGAAAGACCGCTATTCAAGATAAAAAATGAATAGCGGTCTTTGTTTATGTCAAGGCACTAACTTAACTTTTCTGCTCCTTGTTGAAGTATACCAAATAGTAATACATCTGCCTTTCTTCATCCCATCCTTTTTCTACGAATTTATCTGCGGATTCCGGATTTATGAAGTCTAGTTTAATTTGGATATTGGTATCCAAGTTGATAACATTCTTAATTTTTTTACGCGCATCTGATACGGCCTTGTTGGCAATATCAAAATTAGAGACATCCTCAATGCTGAACTTAGGGCCCTTCTCGGTTTTATAGTGCTTAAATTCAGGTATTAGTTCCGGATTCTCCATTACCTCGTTCAAAAAAGAGGATTCTTCAAAAGAATCATTTTTTGCAAAATGGTTTACCGCGCGGTTCATGAACAAAACTTCCTGCTGTTTATCTTCTGCCGGTAAAACCACGTCCTTGGCAAAATTTTGGCAGAACTTCAAATAATTCTTGGTCTTAAAATTATCATCTGCCAAAGGGTCTACACCTAAAAAGTTCTCGATCCAATATTTTGTATCGTATTTATTACTGTCTACGGACAATACCTTATAACCTTCTTCCTTGTCAACATTAAAAATTAAACAACCCTTATCAAGTTTATTGATATTAATGCCTTGCTGAATAATGATATCCAAATTGGAGTCTTTCTCCTCAAATTGAATAAAATCATGCTTTAACTCACTTTTAAAGATACCCAGTGCATCTACTTTCTGGTTATCTAAAAGTAAACCGGTTAGGTAAGCAACATATACTTCTCCACTTTTAATATGTGGATGGTTGGATTGTTCAAAAAGTAAAGAGGCTATTTTTTTAGAGTTTAAATGTGCGCTGGCTGGATCAGCAAAAATTGCACTTGCAATTTTGTGCAGTTCGTTAAATTCCACATCTACCTCGTTGGCCAACTTGTAATAATTCTCTTCCTTTTCGCGAAAAGGTTTAAAGAAATATTCCTTTAATAACCCTGTGGTTTCATCATTTAGTCTAAATGGCTCTTCAGATAAAAAGATGCCCTCATTTTTATTTTTATTACCAACTCTATGAATAGAAATACTTTCAATTTGGGTTGCATATAAGTTGATCATATAGTGTGTATTTGTTGGGGTGTTCTTCTAATTTAGTTCATTAAGGTCGTTAACATGTCAATTCCAATTTTCATCGAAATCTAGATCATCATAACTATCAAATGTATCGTCAAAATCAAATTCATTTTGATCGGCTTCAAACTTTTTTTCAGGTGGTGTTTCTGGTAATTCACCAAATGAAAATAAAATATTTGGATAAGCACGACCGTCTTCTTTCTCTTCAATATCCGCCAGTTCAACAAAAAAGGTCCACATGTTCATAAAATCATAAACGTAAATTAGTTTAGGACTTTTTTCGGTCATGATGTCCTCTATAAAGGTTTCGTTCATCAACCTTACGTTAGACCCAGATTCGCTCATGTCAAAAAGAGCTATTTCCTCATCTTGTTTCCATTCTTCATCACAGGTATAAAAAGAAGCCATTTCATTACCTAAAAAACCAAATGCCTGGGTAATGGCATTATGAAAGTCTTCTAGTGAATTGTGTGATTCTATTTCCAGATCTCTAAAAATATCATCATCTGCATCTAAAATTATACGAATTTTATAAATCATACCGTCATTTTTGTGGGAGGGCAAAGTTACGAAGTTTTGGTGTTTTTCTAGGCATTAATGCATCTAAAACAATGTAAAACTGAACCCCAAAGAGAATAGAGGCTATGACTAGATGAATAGGCTGACTGGTAACCGGGAAATTAAGATAATTCATGGCCATACCGGTAAGGACCTCTACACATAGTAGAAAAAGTACCCAATAAATTTTAATATGGCCTAAGTTTAATTTGGTAATCCTATAGGCCAAATAAATGTTTGTTGAAATCACCAAAATAGAAAAGGAACGGTGTATATAGAATAAAATTTCCGGGTCTTTTAACCAAGAGCTTTTGGCATCATATCCATAAATATCTATTTGCTCATCAACAAATTGCCTTACTTGTGTACCCATGATTATTTGAACAAGCGTAAGACCTAGTGCAAATAGACATAGGTACAAGGTGTTGTTGTCATAGTAAATATGTTTGTTCTCTGTAGTGGCCAAATAAATAATATAGAGTAATAAGGCTACAATGACCAATGCCATGAACATATGTACGGTAATCTTAACAGGCTCTAATACGGAATAAACTACTGTAGCACCAAGCCAAGCCTGAAATGCCATGCCAAAAACAACCAACCAGGCAAAAATAGGTATACGTTTTCTTTGCTTCCAATATTTTAATGAGGCAAAGGCCAATATCAAGGTAGCTAGACCGGCCAATGCTCCTATGAGTCTATTAATATATTCTATCCACGTATGCCACGGATTAAATTCTGCGTAATCATGTTTGGTGTATAGTTCCCATTTATTGGAATTGAACGTTTTATTTGTAGTAAAGGATTCTTTTGCAACCTGTAAAGTTTCACGCCAAATGATTACCTGACCTTTTTCAAAGGTTTTATTTGGTTTCCATTGTAATTCCTCAACTTCTGTTGGTGGTATATAAAAACCAAAACATTTGGGCCAATCTGGGCAACCCATGCCGCTACCGGTCATTCTAACGACCGCACCGGCCACAATTACTAGATAAACTAAGATTAAAGATATCTTTGCAATTCTTCTAAATGTAATGACCATATTACTTTGTAATTTCTAGACCTAATTCTTTACCCTTAAGATACATAAACTTTTTGGCCGCTTCATATTCATTTACTATTTCTCCTTCTAAAATAGCTTCCTTTATAGCTTCTTTGATAATGCCAATTTCCTTTGAGGGCTTTAGGTTAAATGTTTTCATTATTTCCTCCCCGCTAATTGGTGGCTGAAAATTTCTTACATGGTCCCTTGCTTCTACTTCTTCAATTTTTTGGCGTACGACCTTAAAATTTTGGCGGTATTTACGTTGTTTTTTAGGGTTTTTGGTAGTGATATCCGCTTCACAAAGAGTCATGAGATCTTCAACATGGTCGCCAGCATCAAAAATAAGCCTGCGCACAGCAGAATCCGTAACAAAATCTTCTGACAATACAATGGGTCTTGAACTCATTAACACCATTTTTTGAACATATTTCATCTTGTCGTTCAATGGCATTCTTAGGCGTTTAAATAATTTATACACCATTTTGGACCCCACATATTCGTGTCCGTGAAATGTCCAGCCTATTTTCTTGTGAAATCGTTTGGTAGGTGCTTTTCCTATATCATGCAGTAAAGCGGCCCAACGTAGCCATAAATTGTTCGTGGTATGTGCTATATTATCCACAACTTCCAAGGTGTGCCAAAAATTATCCTTGTGTTTTTGTCCTTCTTTTTCTTCAATTCCCTGCAATGCGGTTAGTTCCGGTAATATATAAGGTAGTAGACCGGTCTCGTATAAAAGGGACAAGCCAACTGATGGTGTTGGGCAAAGCATTATTTTATGTAGCTCATCCAGTATACGTTCGTTGGATACTATTTTTATGCGATCCTTATGTTCCGTAATTGCCTGTAATGAGGGCAAGGCGATCTGAAAGTTTAATTGCGTGGCAAACCGTATGGCCCTCATCATACGCAATGGGTCGTCAGAATATGTTATACCGGGTTCTAAAGGCGTTTTTATAATCTTGTTCCCTAAATCCTCTATTCCGTTAAATGGGTCGATTAGTTTTCCGTAATTATCCTGGTTCAAAGAAAGGGCCAATGCATTTATGGTAAAGTCGCGCCTTTTTTGATCGTCCTCTAGAGTACCGTCCTCAACTATTGGTTTTCTACTATCTCTTTGATAGCTTTCTTTTCTGGCCCCAACAAACTCAAGCTCAATGCCCTCACTTTTTATCATGGCCGTTCCAAAATTTTTGAACACGGAAACCTGTGGGTTGCCGTTCAGTTTTGAAGCTACTTTTTCAGCAAGTTTAATACCACTCCCAATAGCTACGACATCAATATCTTTTGGTATGTCCCTGTCTAAAAAGTAATCCCTTACAAAACCACCAATGACATAACATTCTACTGACAGTTCTTCTGCGGCTTGGGATATGGTTTGAAAAATAGGATTTTTTAAAGCGTCTATATGGCTCTCTTGCATGTCTTTATTCTCGAATAATCTTCACGCTATTATCATTAGATAATCTAATAATGGATGATGATGAGCTATTCTGTTTCTCACGATGCAAATTTACCACATAGTCTACACCTTTTAAAATGGCATCATCTATATTTTGGAAACTTTTTGGTGTAGGGTTTCCGGAAATATTGGCCGATGTGGATACAATGGGCTTTTTAAATTTCCCAATTAGATACTGGCAGAATTTATCCGTTGCCACACGTATGGCCAAAGTATTGTCAGAAGCAACAAGGTTTTTGGCAATACCTCGTGGCCTGTCATAAATAATGGTTGTGGGTTTAGTGGCCAAATCTATAATATCATAGGCGAGCTCGGGAACTTTCTCTATATGCTTTTCCAACATGGCATCGTTACCTACCAAACAAATTAAAGCCTTGCTATCATCTCTTTCCTTTAGTGTATATACTTTTTTTACGGCCTCTTCATTTGTCGCGTCACATCCAATTCCCCAAACTGTATCTGTAGGGTAGAGGATGAGCCCTCCTTTTTCTAGTACTTCTATGCACTTATTGATTTCTTCTGTCATTTTAAAATTAGGTTGATTAAAGAAATGTTTCTGGTTCTATATTAAAATGTTGGGTTAGCGCTAACCATTGTAACCTATTTTTATCCTCCCCAATATTTAATTTTTTAAGTGATTGCTTTTGTGAGCCAATAATGGGTATAGGGGTTTTAGACCTAGTATTCGCTAATTTAGCTTGGGTACCTTTAATAATGGCCATTGCTTTAAACCATAGATCATCTGCCTTGGGTGCAAGTTCTAAAAATAGTTTTGAATTTGTAGCCTCTTTATGAAGACTGTTAGGTGGATATAAAACCCCCTCTGCACCAATTGGTATAATTGCGGATTGGTTTATTGGTTTATTTTTAGGGTGTGTCCAATTTTTATAGGGCTGTAAGTGTCCATTGTCATTGTAGCTAATGTATCTGGTTTGATTTGCTATAATGCACTTAGGATGCAATTTATGTTCTTGGTATAACAATTGTAACCAGTTATCTCTATACATCATATCATCATCGCACGTAATAATAATGTCATTTGGGAATTTTTTCAGGCTATGAATCAATTTTCGATGAGAACAATTTAATTTGGAGTATTTTATTTCAAAGATATTTGATTTTATGCTTGCCAATTGCTGAGGGATTTTATCCTTCAAAGATTGATGTAACCATAATACGATTTTTTTTGGTCTGGTTGTTTGATTTAAAAGACTTCTTATGGTTAAATGTAAAGTACCCAATCTTGAAGGTATTGAGGTCAATGATATTATTACAGGAAGACTTTCTTTGTTTTGATCGTTTAACTTAGAACCGGAAATAGCTAAAAGTTTGGCGGAATTGTAAATTGATACAGGTATTTCTTTTAACTTCATTTGACAATGCTGTAATTTGTCCTTTTTAAAATTAGACCGTCTATTCAGCATCAAAGATAGATAAGAGTTTTATATTTTTGCCGTAATTTATAAGTAGCATGGAGATTCCTAAAATTAGTATCATTGTTAGTACCTATAATGCCGAGGAGTGGTTGAAAAAGGTGTTATGGGGCTTTGAACAACAGATATTTAAAAATTTTGAGGTCGTTATAGCCGATGATGGTTCTGGACCGGCTACCAAGAATCTCATAGCGGAGATGTCCAAACAGGTACATTACCCTATTGTACACGTTTGGCAAGAAGATGATGGTTTCCAAAAATCAAGAATTCTGAACAAAGCGGTTACTGCGTGTTCTGCTGATTATATTATCATGACCGATGGGGATTGTATTCCTAGGGAAGATTTTGTGCAGGTGCATTATATTAACAAGGAACCGGGATATTTTATTTCTGGGGGATATTACATGCTTCCCATGAATATTTCCAAACTTATCACTCTAGAGGATATTGAAAAGCAACGTTGTTTCAATATACATTGGCTCAAGGAAAAAGGTATACCACAGACCTTTAAAAACAATAAACTTACAGCTCAAGGTTTTATTTCTAAAATACTAAACTGGATTACACCTACCAACGCAAGCTGGAACGGACATAATTCATCTGGATGGAAAAAGGATATTGTAAATGTTAATGGCTTTGATGAACGTATGCAGTACGGGGGGCAGGATAGGGAGCTGGGCGAACGCCTGTTTAATTTTGGTATTAAGTCCAAACAACTGCGCTATAGTGCGGTCTGTGTACATTTAGACCATAAAAGAGGATATAAGACACCAGAGTCCATCGCAAAAAATGTTGGAATACGGAATACCACCAAAAAAGAAAAGCGGGTGTGGACGTTCTACGGCATTACCAAGTAATAGGCCAATTCATTTTTTTGTTCCAATCGCTTTAGTTCCTTATAACGTTCAAGTACGCCCAAAGCATTAAGATAACAAATGATAAAGCCTTTTTTGCCATCTAATATTCCTAGACGCAAAATATAATGGTTAAAGAATTTCCAACTGGTCTTCAATACCATTTTTACATAGTTATATTGCTTTTCCTTGTAGAAAGATTCTATGGCTTTCAAACGGCCATATTTTAGCATTTTACCTTTGTAATCCTCGTAATTTTTATAGCAATAGTGCACCAGTTTTTCCTTAAGAATACCAGATGTTCCATTTACATCCAATGTCTCATGTACTATTTTACAATCGGAAAACTTTACCTTGCTTTTTCTGAAAAGACGATAATTTTTATCGGTCTGCCAACCGCTATAGTTCAATTTTTCATCTTTGAACATGAACTGTCTGTAGAACCAAAAAGCGGCAATTTCTGTGTTGCTGGAGATTGTGTTCAGAACTTCTTCCTGTAAAGCACCTGTAACAATTTCATCTGCATCTAAAAACAACACCCAATCATTGCTAGCTTGTTTTAGCGTGAAGGATTTTTGCGCCGTGAAATTTTCAAACGGGTTTTGTATCACCTTTACTTTTGGATGGTTTTTTAAATACTCAAAGGTACCATCTGTACTAAAAGAATCTACAACTATGATTTCATCTGCAAATGAAACGGATTCAATACATTTTTCAATGTATCCCATTTCATTGTAGGTGATGATCAATGCTGATAGTTTTTCTTTTGCGGTAACCATAATATTCCAAATTGGTAGGTTTACTCAAACCGGAGTGAACAAAGTTATAACAAAAAAGGAATTAAAAAATTGTGTAAACGGCTAAAATTCTTACAAATTCCTTAGATAATGTTGGCTTGTACCTACTATAACTAAAGAGGTGAATATTAAAAAAGGGTTGCGTATAAATTTGCTTAAAATTGTTAAAAAAAGAAACCTCTCCAATTACCTGTTGGTAATCAGGTAATTGGAGAGGTGGTTGTCATGAGCGTTTTAAATTCTAAACCGCAACATCATATTCTCTCAACGCATCGTTAAGCGAGGTTTTTTTATTGGTACTCTCTTTTCTTTTTCCAATAATCAAAGCGCAAGGTACATTGTATTCCCCTGCGGCAAATTTTTTGGTGTAACTACCAGGAATGACCACGGAGCGCGCCGGTACCAATCCTTTTCTTTCTACGGGTGTTTCACCGGTTACATCAATAATTTTTGTAGATGCGGTCAAAACAACATTGGCGCCCAGAACGGCCTCTTTTTCTACGCGTACACCTTCTACTACAATACATCTAGAGCCAATAAAGGCATTGTCCTCAATAATTACAGGAGCGGCTTGTAAGGGTTCCAAAACACCACCAATACCTACACCTCCACTTAAATGTACGTTTTTGCCAATTTGGGCACAACTACCCACAGTGGCCCAGGTATCTACCATGGTACCTTCGTCAACGTATGCACCAATATTTACATAGCTGGGCATTAATATAGTTCCTGCAGATATATAGGAACCATGTCTGGCAACTGCATTTGGTACTACACGAATCCCTTTTTCGGCATAGCCTCTTTTCAATGGCATTTTATCATGGTACTCAAAAATGCCGGCTTCCAAGGTTTCCATTTTTTGTATCGGAAAATACATTACTACCGCTTTCTTGACCCATTCGTTAATTTGCCATCCATCGGTTGTTGGCTCGGCACATCTCAATTTGCCGGCATCCAATAAGTTAATTACTTCCCTAATTTGGTCTTGGGTAGTTTTCTCTTTTAATAAGTCCCTGTTTTCCCAAGCTTTTTCAATATTTGCTCTCAGTTCTGTCATTTTCTTCAAAAATTTTATCAAATATAAGTTGAAGTAGATGAATTCCCCATTCCCAAAAGCACATATAACAAATTATCCTTTATTTTTGCCAAAAATTAAGTTTGGGAAGAATTCTTGCAATTGATTACGGAACTAAAAGAATTGGCCTAGCGGTTACGGATGAAATGCAGATGATCGCATTTGGTTTGACTACGGTAGATACCTCTGCCATATTTACTTATTTGACCAATTATTTTAAAAAGGAAAAGGTATCCGTAATTGTAGTAGGAGAGCCTAAGCAAATGGATAATTCTGCCTCTGAATCTGAAAAATTTATTCAACCTTTTGTAGAGAAGTTGAAGGTAACCTATCCTAATATGGATGTTGTACGTCATGATGAAAGATTTACCTCTAAGATGGCTTTTCAAACTATGATTGATGGTGGGTTGAAGAAAAAACAACGGAAAAATAAGGCATTGATCGATGAAATCAGTGCAACCATCATTTTACAATCGTATCTAGAGAGAACCGGTATATGATGCTGCAACGGTTAGAAATATTCACAAAGCGAAAATTACGCAATTTGTTCTCTTCCATCTATCAAAAAAATGATCGGGACAGATTACAAAATTCAGATTTTGTGCTAATTTCAAGAAATTGCTGGGGCGGACAAGCATATCAATGGTTGGGTAAACCTTATAACTCGCCTTTTGTTGGTCTGTTTTTATATGGCCCTTGTTATATGAAATTGCTGCGTAATTTTGATGAATATTTGTCCAAACCGTTAAAGTTCATAAAAGTTTCAAAATACCCAGATGCCTATAACAACCATCCTATTGGTCTTCTAGATGATATTGAAATTCATTTTCAACATTATGAGGATGAAAATGAGGCACGTACAAAATGGGAAAGAAGAAAACAAAGAATGCTAAAAGTGCCCAAGGATAATTATTTTTACACCATATGTGATCGGCGAATGATTACTCCTAAGGATATTGCGGAGTTTCACGAAATGGATTTTAAGAATAAATTGTCGTTCTCCTATGAAAAAATTGAAGGTCTGGACAGCGATCAACATATAAAATTCATACAAGATCGTTTAAAAAAAGGAGGTAGTGCACCCAACGGCAAAAAAAGATTTAAGCTTAGTTTCTTATATTTTGATTTGGTACGTTGGTTAAATGATAAAACTGTAATTAGAACTAGATTTAAAGCGTAAATATGATTTTACCTATTATTGCATACGGCGATCCCGTATTAAGAAAAGTTGCCAAGGATATAGATAAGGATTATCCAAAATTGAACGAATTAATTTCCAATATGTGGGATACCATGTATAATGCCAGCGGAGTAGGGCTTGCAGCGCCCCAAATTGGGCTTCCCATACGCATATTTTTAGTAGATACCACGCCTTTTTCAGATGATGAGGATTTAACCAGGGAAGAACAACTACAGTTAAAGGACTTTAAACAGGTTTTTATCAATGCCAAAATAACCGAAGAAACCGGTGATGAATGGGCGTTTAACGAAGGCTGTCTTAGTATACCGGACGTTAGGGAGGACGTAAGTAGAAAAGGAACCATTCACGTGACCTATTTGGATGAAAATTTTAAGGAACATTCCAAAACCTTTGACGGACTTTTGGCCAGGGTAATCCAACATGAGTACGATCATATAGAAGGTGTTCTTTTTACGGATAAATTATCCGCGCTAAAGAAGAGAATGCTAAAAGGCAGGTTAACAAATATATCTAAGGGAAAGATTGTAGTGGACTATAGAATGAAATTTCCGGCTTTAAAAAAAGGACGTTAATTCTCTTTGTAATTAATAGAAAAGTATAATCTTTGTCTTCTTAAATTTAAAAAATAATATGGGTTTAGAGAAAATTTTGTCAGTTGCCGGAAAACCAGGTTTGTATAAATTGGTTACGCAAACAAGGACCGGATTTGTGGCGGAGTCAATGTTAGATGGTAAAAGAATCACGGTAAGTCTACGCAGTAGTGTTAGCGTACTTTCTGAAATAGCTATCTATACCCTTGAAGAGGAAGTTCCTTTAAGAGAGGTTTTCCAAAAAATACAGTCCAAGGAAAATGGTGGAAAGACTTCAGTTAGCCATAAAGATGAAAAAATAAAATTAGAAGAATACTTTTTTGAGGTGTTGCCTAATTATGATGAGGATCGTGTTTATGTAAGTGATATCAAAAAGGTGATACAATGGTATAACATTTTAGTGGATAATGAAATAACGGACTTTTCAAGTGAAGAGGAAGATGTGGAAAAAACTGCTAAAGAAGAATAAGGATACATAAAAATTTTTTAAAGCCTCGATGTAAAAATCGGGGCTTTTTTGTTTATCGATAAAACGGGTTCAACGACAGTTAACGTCATTTCCCCGATAGTTTTCTTGCAAATAACCTAAATCCAAAAATATTGAACGTAATACTCTAGATCTTAGTACTATAATTTACAATGTAGTACGTATAAAATGGTCAAGAATAGTATAGACGAGATTGATAATGATATAAAAGGCGCTTTTTTTGAAAATGCCCATTCGCCTTTCGTGATTTTAGATCGTGACATGAATTTTGTGGGCGTAAACCAAGCAGGTGTTAAAACCCTAGGGATCAATAAGGAAAATTTTATAGGGAAAAATTTGCTGGATATTTTCCCTTATTTAGAAGGTACCCAACGCTATGATGCTTATAAAAATGTTATTGAAACGGGTAACCCCATAGGGTTTGACGAGTTATTGTTCAAAGGTGCCAACGTGGAATTTAAGTTTATGGTAAGGGCCTTTAAAATAGACGAATATTTAGGGGTGTCTACCTTGGATGTCACTAGTTTGGTGAAAACCATTGCCAAATTAAAAAGCACCCAAACTTCTTTAAAAGACGTTAATCAAAATTTAAAAAGAAAAAATCAGGAATTAAAAGACTTTTCCTATGTGGCCGCTCATGATCTACGGGCACCGCTCACCAATTTAAAGAGCTTGCTTGAAATGGTGATGTCTACTGAACATGAATCACCGGAAACCGTACCATTGGTAGAAAAAATGCAGGTGGTTACTAAAGTTATGTGTGATAAAATCAGGGCGCTCAATCAGGTTTTAAGCATAAAATCAAACTTAAGTGAACAAACCGAAGAAATGATATTTGCCGATGTTATCGGAAAAATAAAATTAAGCCACTCTCAAGAAATCATAGAAAGTAGGTCAATTATAAAAGAAGATTTTTCCAGTTGCCCTAGTATAGATTATAATCCGGTACAATTAGAGAGTATACTTCAAAACCTTATGTCCAATGCGTTAAAGTACCGGCATCCCAAAAGAAAACTCAGTATCCGTATCTCCACAAAAAAAGTGAACGGAAAAACTACTTTAATCTTTAAGGACAATGGTCTTGGCTTTGACCAAAGTTTGGCAGATAAAATATTTCTGCTCTTTAAAAGAATGCATACTCATGTAGATGGGTTGGGAATTGGACTTTATATCATGAACTCTATTGTAAGTGAAAATGGAGGTAACATTGATGTGCGCAGTCAAAAAAATAAAGGAACAGAATTTAGAATACAGTTTTAATTTAGAATATATAGAAATATGATTAAGATATTAATAATTGAAGATGATGAAATAACAAATTTTATCTCTACATCTACATTGGAGAAATTTGGTTACAAGAATATTGCGGTGGCCCTTAATGGACAGGAAGGCCTGGAGTTTTTGCAAGAAAATAATTGTCCCGATATTATTTTGTTGGATGTGAATATGCCCATATTAGACGGGTGGGATTTTTTAGAGGCAAAAGAACGTGAAAATCTATGTTCCAACGTACCTATTATCGTTACAACTTCATCCGGTAGACCGGAAGATAGACTCATGGCCGCCACGTTTGATAATGTTATGGCTTATATGGAAAAACCAATAGATTTTAATTCCTTGAACTCCATTCTTTTAGATATACAGGCAAAGAAGAACAAAAGCATGAAAAAAGCCTCGATATAATATCGAGGCTATATATATTTAGTCTTTTAGTATGGTTTTGTAGGTATAATCACTCTTTTTCCAATCAATTAACGGGGAGCGGTAGTATTTAACATCCATACGGTCTAGGAACGGTGCCTGCTCCGCTAAACGAACTTTGTAATCTTCCCAACTTCTATTTTCGGGTAGGCTCCAACTCAGTTCAGTATAGCCTATGATTCTTGGAAAAGCTAAATATTCCAATTCTTCTATAGTGCTTATTGTCTCTGACCACAATGGAGCTTCTACGCCTAAAATATTTTCTTTTGGGATTCCGTATTCTTCAGGGGACCAGGTATAGGCCGTATCAACAGGAATGTATGCTGCCCAATGCAATCCAAATTTAGATAGTGTATCATACTGCATATCCAAATAAGCTTTTTTTGCAGGGGATACAATAACTTTCATCCCTTTTTCAACCGCTTTTTTTGCGTTTTCCTCACTTGCCCACCATTGAGATATGGAGGTTTCATCAACATCTGCAATAGCAACCTCGTCCCAGCCGATCATTCTCTTACCGTGTTTTTGAACAATTTTCTCGACCTTATTGATAAAATAAATATAATCGTTCTTTTTGGTTACGTGACTTTCATCCCCACCAACATGAAAGTAAGGTCCTGGGGTAATTGCTGCAATTTCCCTTACAACATCGTCTATAAAGGTATACACAGTGTCTTTTCTAGTGTTGAACGTACTAAAGCCTACGCGGGTTCCTTCATAGGGCTTAGGTGTTTTACCGTTCCCATTTAAAAAAGGGTAGGCTACAGAGGCTGCATTGGTATGACCGGGCATATCAATCTCCGGAACAATTGTCATATACCGTTCAGCGGCATACGCTACTATTTCCTTATATTCCTCTTGAGTGTAAAATCCGCCGGATTCGCCGCCAACTTCGGTTTGGCCCCCAATTTCCGTAAGCTTTGGCCAAGATTTAATTTCTATACGCCACCCTTGGTCATCACTTAAATGTAAATGCAATACATTGATCTTGTAGTATGCCAATAAATCTATGTATTTTTTTACATCCTCTACACTAAAGAAATGTCTTGCAACATCTAGCATAGAACCTCTATATTCAAATATTGGGTTATCCACTATTTTACCGGAAGGTATCGGCCATATTTGCTGTGGTGCCAAGGTGTCGTTACTTTGTAAAGGAACCAATTGGCGCAGGGTTTGTATTCCCCTAAATGCACCTTCGGAACTATTGGCATTGATAATGATGGAATCTTGATTGATATACAGCTGATACGCTTCAGGTTCGGCTAATTCCAAACTGTCAGATTCATTTATATAAATCACTCTTTCAACGGTAGCAATACCTTCCGTATTTACAGGTATGTTCAGCTTGGTTTGATCATTTAATTTTTCTGCCAAAAATTTTCCTACCTCTTCAAAACCCGTTGCATTTTTTGAGGTGTAGATTGCCGTAAACCGATCAAGTGCAAAAGCCGAATTTGTAGGTATGGTCTTTACAGGTTTGGGTATTAAGCTATTTACCGATAAATCAGTAGTAGGCATGGCAATACGTACTTTCTTTTGTTCGCTACAGGCAATACAGGCTAAGCCTATAGCTAGAAAGCATATACTTCTAATACTAAAATTCTTGATCATTATTTGTAATTATTGGTTTTCAACTAAATGCACCATGGCTTTATACCAAATAGCATAACCTTTCTGGTTCATATGTAGCCCATCTTCAATAAAAATATCTGTTCTTAATTTCTTATTTTCCAACATAGGATACCAAACATCCACAAAATACAGAAAGGGGTCTTTGACGGATAGCCTTTCCATTTTTCTGTTCAACCGTTTATATTTTCCACGTATTTTCCATCTACTTATACTGGGCTTTGCAGCGATTAATATAATCTTAGTGTTTGGGTTGTACGTTTTTATTCGACGGATGATTTCTTCGGTCGTATCAATAACTTGATTTGGTCTTTTTTTGGCCCATAAATCATTGTCTCCTTCGTAAATAAAAACCTTTTTAGGTTGGTATTTCAAAACTAGCTTATCTAAAAAGTATAGTAAGTCAGAGGATTGGGAACCACCAAAACCTGTGTTCACAATTTGATGGTTGGTAAAACTTTCTTCTAGCCCTTTCCATAAACGTACACTGGAACTACCGGTAAAAACAATGGTCTCTTTTTGGGGATCCCAAATGGTATCATATTTTAAATTGATTTGGGCAACTTCTTCCGTAAAACCGTTTTCTACTTGGGCATGCGCTTGAAACGTATGGCACATTATACAAAATACTACTAAATACAATAGGGGCAAATGCCATTTATACATATATGATTTTTATTAATTTGAACTTATTGTTGTTAAACCTTCCGTAAGTGTCCATGAATAGAACTGTGCAATCCAATCATCTGAGGCCAAACCTTGTGTCTTCATCCCAAATCCATGACCTCCTTTAGAATACATGTGCATGCCGGCATTTTTATCATTTTCTAACCATGCCATGTAAAGTGCTGCACTTGGTTTTGCCAACTGTAAGGGGTCGTCCGTAGCACATACGACCAACATTGGGGGTGCATTTTCCGGTACTTCATAATCCCCTACAACGGTCATCCAAGGATACACGGGGACTATAAAATCTGGCCTATCCGCCAATGTATAATTAAAGGTTACGCCCATAGTTACCGCACCACCGGCAGAAAACCCCATAAAACCTATTTTCTTTGGGTCTAATTGCATGTCACTGGCATTTGTCCTTACGTAAGTTATAGCCGCAAGTCCGTCTGCTATGGATAAGGGCAACACCGGTTTTACCCGTTCTCCTATCTTTGCTGGGTTGTTAACCGATTCGTCAGTGATTTCCTTAATACCGTCCACGCCTGTAGGCACCAATCTATATTTAAGTACAAACGCCGTTATTCCTCTGTCATTTAGCCATCTGGCAACTTGCCTGCCCTCGCTTTCTATGCTAAGACCATAAAGACCTCCTCCAGGCGCTATTATGACACTTGTGCCATTTGGGTTATTGGCTTTGTAAATTTCCAAACGGGGTACAGAAACGTTTGTAACCACTTGGGTCTCCCATATTTCTGAGTAAAACTCTTTTTCTTCCGTATGCCACTTAACTTCAGAGTCTGTGGAATAGGGCAGTTCAATTACTTCTTGTGCAAGTATATTCATGTATAAAAATAGACAAGTAAATAAAAATATTGATTTCATAATGGTACCTAATTAAATAGTTTCTATTAACATATAAAATGCAGCGGCCAAAACACCACCAATTACTGGTCCTACGACCGGTACCCAAGCATACCCCCAATTACTGGTTCCTTTGTTCTTAATGGGTAGAATGGCATGCATTAATCTAGGGCCAAGATCACGAGCGGGGTTAATAGCATACCCAGTTGGGCCCCCTAGTCCAAATCCTATACCCATTACCAAAAGTGCAACCGGTAAAGCGTCTAACGATCCTAACGAAACAGGATCATTACCTATAGCTCCTCCTGCAATATAAAATACGCCAAATACTAAGGCAAAAGCACCTATGATCTCTGTTACCAGGTTCCAGAAAGGACTTCTTATTGCCGGTGCCGTGGAAAAGGTTGCTAAAATTGCATTTTCATCCTCTGTTGCTTCGTATTGTTTTTTATAGGTGAGCCAAACCAAAAGATTACCTATCATGGCACCTATAATTTGGGCCACAATATAGCCTGGCACTAAATTCCAAGAAAATTTACCGGCAGTGGCAAGTCCTATTGACACAGCAGGGTTTAGGTGCGCCCCACTTACATCCGCGGAAATAAAAACACCAATAAATACGGCAATACCCCATGCAAGGGATATTCCTACCCAGCCAGAATCCGCGCCCTTGGTCCCTTTTAAAACGAGATTGGCCACAATGCCGTTTCCTATTAATATTAACATGGCCGTCCCAATAATTTCAAATATATAAATGTTCATTCTTTGGTTATTTAGCGGTTTAAGATAGAAAAAAAGAAGGAATATTTAATATTTAAAACTGATTGTTGCGTTATTGGTAATAGGTGTGAAAATATTACTATTAAAAAGCTAAATGATAAGGTCTAAATTTGATATTAAGTTGATCAATTAAATATCTTAGTACCCTTCTTAGCGTGCTGATTACAATTAGTCCTTGGGATATCTTACCCCGTGAACATTCATCTGCAAGGTGTATACCGCTCCTTTAGCCGTAATAAAAAGTATATTTTGATTTTTTCCGCCAAAAGTGACATTTGCGGTCCATTCTTCCGGTACGGGAATATGCCTTATTTTTTCCCCTTGCGAATTGAATACGGTTACGCCCTTACCGGTCATATAAACATTTCCTTTATGGTCTATGGTCATTCCATCAGAACCCATTTCGGCAAATAAAGTCTTGTTGTTAAGACTTCCGTCATCCTGAATGGTAAATGAATATGTTTTGTTTGCACCAATATCCGCAATATATAAAGTCTTACCATCTTCCGATCCAATAATACCGTTGGGTTGTACAAGGTCTTGGGCAACTATATTGATTTGTTGTCTATTAGGATTAATATAATATACGCGTTGTTCTTCTATGTCTGGCTTTGTACGTTTCCAATAGGGTCTTTGGTAATATGGATCCGTAAAATAGATGCCACCTTGTATATCTACCCAAAGATCATTGGGACCATTTAATTTTTCACCTTCAAAATGTTGCAGTAGCGTGTCTACTTTACCATCCATGTTTATTCGCCATAATTCATTCTTTTCATCCGCAGCAGCCAAAAGGTTTCCTTGATGGTCCATATATAGCCCGTTTGCCCTGCCAGATGGGGACTTAAAGACTTCAATGGTATTGTTAGATGCTGTCCATTTTAAAATTTGATCGTTTGGTTGATCCGTGAAAAATATGTCACCATCTTTATTAGCGGCGGGTCCTTCTGTAAAACTAAAGGTATTGGCAACTTGAACCAGTTCTGCGTTTTCAGCTATTATACTTTGTTTTTTAGATGAACATGAGGAAACAAGTAGGTATAAGCCTATTATAAAGATGCATGGTTTAATTCTTACGTTTAACATGTTATAGGGCGTTTAAAAAATTCATATTATGTTTCATGCTATCCATAGGGGTTTTGGCATATTCTTCCTGTTCTACATAAATATGTTTAACCCCGGAGAGTTCCTTGTTCTGTAGCATTAGTGCAATATCAAGTCCTCCTTTGCCAAATTCCGTACTTTCTTTTTTGTCCATGTCCATATCCTTTAAATGCCATAGTGGAAATCTTCCTGGATATTTATTAAAATAGGATAATGGGTCTTTACCGGCTACAACGACCCACCCAAGGTCTAGCTCCATATGAACAAGGTCGTCTTGGGTATTGTCCATCAAAACATCGTATAGAACCACATTGTTCTTTTTTTCAAACTCATATTCATGATTGTGGTAACCAAATTTTAAACCTAATTTTTTACAGGCTTCTCCTGCCTTATTGAACTGTTCTGCCACTTTTTTATAATTGTCCACGGTTTGCCCGTTAGATGGCATGGAAGAGCAAATAAGGTATTCTTGGCCGGTTGCAACGGCATCTTCCATAGTACGTTCAAAATTGTCGTCAAGTCGTACATGTCCGCTGGTAATCTTCATCCCTAAATCATTACAGGTTTGTGATATTTGGGATGGGGTTAATCCATAATAGTATCCTTTGCTAGATCCGGCACTTTCTATTTCCTTATATCCTAGTTTGGCTATGTTTTCTAATGTTCTTTCTGGATTTTTAAGCATATCATCCCTAAAAGAGTATAATTGAACACCATAAATACCTGTTATATTTGAAGCATATGATAGTTGTGATAAAAGAATGGTACCCGCCCCAAAAAGGCTAGTTTGTTTTATAAAATTTCTACGTGTGGTCATTTGTTATTTTTTATGGTGTTTAAAATTTCCCCCTAATATCTTATTGTTCGGATCTTTTACAAGAATAGTAACTTAACTTTTAAATGTACGAAATCTATAAAGGATTTTAGCAGGTAAGAACGGGGATACGTATTTTTGCAAAAATCCAAATTATGAACAGTAGAACCGATCAGTTGCAGGCTCTGGACAGATTATTGACCATTATGGACGAACTAAGGGCCGAGTGTCCTTGGGATAAAAAACAGACCATGCAATCATTACGCCATTTGACCATAGAGGAGACCTACGAACTGGGCGATGCTATTCTGGACGAAGATTTGAACGAGGTAAAGATGGAGCTTGGGGATGTATTGTTACATATCTTTTTTTATGCCAAAATTGGTTCTGAAACTGGGGATTTTGATATTGCCGATGTGGCCAATGCTATTTGTGAAAAATTAATTCATAGGCACCCACATATATATGGAGATGTTAAGGTTGCCAATGCAGAGGAAGTAAAACAAAATTGGGAACAAATTAAATTAAAAGAGGGTAAGAAAAGCGTATTGGAAGGAGTGCCAAGAAGTTTACCGGCTTTGGTAAAGGCCAATAGAATACAAGATAAAGTGGCCGGTGTAGGATTTGATTGGGAGGAACCGGAACAGGTGTTCAACAAGGTGCAGGAAGAACTAGGGGAGTTGCAAGCTGAAATCAAATCCGGTAACAATGACAAGGTTGAATCTGAGTTTGGAGATGTTCTTTTTTCAATGATCAATTATGCCAGATTTTTGGGGGTTAACCCAGAAAATGCACTGGAGCGCACCAATAAGAAATTCACAAAAAGATTTCAATATGTAGAAGCGCAAGCCGCCAAATTAGGAAAATCGTTAAAAGATATGACCCTACAGGAAATGGATGTTTTCTGGAACCAGGCAAAAAAGAATGACTAAACTTCTTTATGCTGTTCAGTAACTTTTGCCACCGCTTTTACCAAATGGTCATATTTTAAGGGTTTTACAAAGTATTCTGAAACCATGGGATAGCTTTTGGCTTTGATCATGTCCTTATCGTTCATGGAAGAGGTCAACATAAAAATATGTATGTTCTTTTTCAACTCGCTACTAAATTCATTTAACTCGTCCAAAAATTGAAATCCGTTTAAGACCGGCATATTTAAGTCCAGAAAAATAATATCCGGGAGTATTTCGCCAGTTTGTCTATTTTTTGATATTACCTCTAAGGGCTCAACGGAATCTGGAAATTCAAAAATATTGGTAATGCCTATTTCTTTTAGGTTTCGCTTTAGTACATATTTTGAAATATCATCATCATCGATAACCCAAATCAATGGTTGTAAATTCATTTCTTAGGGGGAATTAGTTAATGGTTATTGTAGTAACGTAAAGTTTTAATAAAAAAGTGTTCTTTAAAGTAAGAAATTTTTTTTAATAAATTGTATTACCATGGTTCTCAAGGCTAAGGTGTAGAAAAAAGGCCTCCAAGGTATCTAAATTATTGGTATGTATAGATTAATACATAGCGTACTACTAAATTTTGGAATTAGAAGTACCTTTGTCGCAAATTGAATTCCATATTTTGTTCAAGGCATATACAAAAGAGTTTAGATATAATGTAAAATTATCTGTTCCCGTGATACTGGGTATGCTAGGCCATACTTTTGTGCAGCTTGCTGATAATATTATGGTTGGTCAATTAGGTACTGCGGAACTTGCTGCAGTCTCTTTGGGCAATAGTTTTGTTTTTATAGCCATGTCCTTGGGTATAGGTTTTTCAACGGCAATTACTCCTTTGGTTGCAGAAGCGGACGGTGCGGAAAATAAACAAAATGCAAAAAGTGCATTAAAACATGGCTTGGTATTATGCACTATTCTTGGATTGTCATTATTTGGGCTAATACTATTGGCCAAACCGTTAATGTATGCCATGAAACAACCAGGGGAGGTGGTAGCACTTGCAATGCCTTATTTGGATTTGGTAGCTTTTTCATTAATACCTTTAATCATCTTTCAGGCTTTTAAGCAGTTCTCTGAAGGGTTGTCACAGACTAAGTACCCTATGTATGCTACTATAGTAGCCAACATCATAAATATAGTTTTAAATTATCTCCTAATTTTTGGCAATTTTGGTTTTCCGGAAATGGGTATTATTGGTGCAGCCATTGGAACCTTGGTTTCAAGAATTATAATGGTTCTTTATATCTGGTATATTTTAAAGAGTAAGGATAAATTCAATTTTTATGTTACCGGATTCAATTTTAATACCATTGAGAAAAAGGTCATTAATAAAATAATCGCCTTAGGCTTTCCTTCATCATTACAAATGTTTTTTGAAGTAGCTATTTTCACAGGTGCTATATGGTTAAGCGGAGTGTTGGGTAAAAATGCGCAGGCGGCTAACCAGATCGCGTTGAACTTAAGTAGTATGACGTTTATGTTCGGTATGGGTTTAGGTATCGCTGCAATGATACGAGTTGGTAATCAAAAAGGGTTGGGCAATTTTAAAGAATTAAGGAGAATTGCACAATCTATTTTCTTTTTAACCTTACTGCTGGAAATTATTTTTGCCGCGCTTTTTCTTCTAGGTAGGCACTGGTTTCCAGCGCTATATTTAGACGTGAACGATGTTGCGAATATGGCAGATAATTCGGAGGTGTTGGTCATGGCGGCGGAATTATTGTTGGTAGCTGCTTTTTTTCAGATTTCCGATGGTATTCAAGTCGTTGTACTAGGAGCTTTAAGGGGGTTGCAAGATGTACGTATACCTACTTTTATCACCTTTGTGGCTTATTGGTTAATAGGCTTTCCCGTTAGTTTTTACTTGGGACTATATACGCCTTTTAAAAGTACCGGTATTTGGATAGGACTACTTACAGGATTAACGGCATCTGCCATTATGTTGTATCTTCGATTCAATTATTTGACAAAAAAATTAATTGTTGGTTAGGTTTGTACCATCAATTTGAAATAGAATAGTGAATATTAGTTTTTAGATTATGGAGTTTCCAAAGTTTTTACTGGGCGATAATACAGATTTTCCTACCGCAATCTTTGTGGTACATACCGAGTTTCCAAGGTTTATAATCAATTTGGAGAATGATGAGGTAGAATGGTTAGAGGAATTTTCAAAGGAAGATGAAAAAGAATTGGAAGAAGAGGCAGAAAACCTAATCGTAGCCGCCACGGCATTCTATGATCGTGAAGTTTCCAGATATGAAGAGTAATCAATATGCTTCAAGAACTGCTAGAATTAGATAAGGACCTATTTGTTTTTTTAAACGGATTAGGGACTGATAAATGGGATTTTTTTTATCAATTTATTTCCCATAAGCTCAGCGCTTTGCCCCTTTATGTTTTTTTATTGGTCATAGCATATAGAAAACTTGGTATTAAGCAAACCTTGGCCTTATTGGTCACAGTTGCTTTGCTTATTACCGTAACCGATCAACTAAGTAATTTCTTTAAATATGGCGTGGCTAGATTACGGCCTTGTCACGATCCGGAAATTGAACCAGTAATGAGATTGGTTAAAAGTTATTGCGGTGGTCAATATGGTTACTTCTCTGCCCATGCGGCCAACGCATTTGCGGTTGCGGTATTTTTTTCCGCGTTGTTAAAATCTGAAATTAAATATATAGGTATTGGGTTACTTACTTGGGCGGCATTTGTTGCATATAGCCGGGTATACATTGGTGTTCATTTTCCTCTTGATATTTTAACGGGTGCGGTATTGGGATCATTCTTCGGTTGGTTGTTTGTAAAGTTATTTATATTTGCACTTCGCAAATTTTCCCTATGATATCCAATCTAAGGTATTGGTTTTTAATTGTTTTAATTTTCTTGGTGTACCTGGCAGGTATGTTTGCAACTTTGTTTGAAAATGATTCTGCCCAATTTTCGGTAATGGCCATGAGAATGGTACAAGAGAATGATTTTCTAAGCCTATTTAAGGGTCCCAACGAATACTTGGACAAGCCTCATATGCATTATTGGCTGGCTGCCATTTCCTATAAAATCTTTGGTATTCATGCTTGGGCCTATAGAATTCCAGGAATAATGGCGACGTTGCTTGCGGCATATAGCTGCTATGGACTTGGTGCCTTGTTGTACAACAAGCATGTAGGTAGGTTGGCCGCGTTGATTTTCATGACGGCCCAGACTATTGTCCTAGGTGCAATAGATGTGCGTACAGATGCTGTTTTGACAGGTTTTAGTATACTGGCCATTTGGCAACTTGCCAAGTATATAGAACAAGGTTCTGTACGCGGTATAGTCATTGGTGCGTTTGCAGCAGGAATGGCATTTTCTACCAAAGGCCAGATAGCCTTATTGGTCATTGGTTTGCCCTTGCTCTGCCATGTAGCGTATACAAAAAAGTGGAAGGCTTTTATAAACTGGAAAGTTCTTCTTGCATTACTGGTATTTGCACTTACCATAACACCTATGTTATATGCCTATTATATTCAGTTTGATTTGCATCCTGAAAAGGTGATAAGAGGCAAAAACAATCGTAGCGGTATTTTCTTTATTTTTTGGGAACAAAGTTTTGAACGTCTTAGCGGGGAGGGTATAGGTAAGAACAGTAGTGACTTCTTTTTCTTTTTTCATACCTTTTTATGGGTCTTTCTTCCTTGGACAATTATTGGTATAGTTGCATATTGGAACAGGCTAAGAACTTTTTTTAAGTCAAAACTGGCCTATGACCCTAAACATGAATTTTTAACCTTAGGAGGTATCACGCTTATCTTTGCCATTATTAGTTTTGCCCAATTTAAGCTACCTCATTATTTAAATATTACTATCCCTTTATTTGCCGTACTATCTGCATCCTATCTATATAATATTTATACACGTGATCAGCAGCGTACTATTAAAATTTTAAAAAACGGTCAGTTCTTTATACTTGCAATTGTATGTATTGCTACTGCCTTAATATGCTTTTACGTATTTAAGTTACAGAGTGTTTTTGTATATGTGCCACTTATCATTGCAGCATTGATCGCTATATATTACGTGATAAAAAGAGAAGGCGATTATGTAAAACTTATAACAATGTCCGTATGCGCTTCCGTACTATTAAATGCTGTTTTGAACTTACATTTTTATCCTAATTTATTAAAGTATCAAGGGGGTTCATCTATGGCAAAAATCATCAACCAAAAGAACATCCCCGTTGATCGTATTTATAAAGTTGGAGACGATTTTACATGGGCATTGGACTTTTATAATAAATTTCCCGTACAGATTGCCACAGCGGCATCATTAAAGAATAAAAAAGATATTTGGGTATATGCAACGGAAGATGAGATGAACCTGTTACAAAATAAAGGTTTTGATTGGGATGCCCAGTATAGTGTTGATCAATTTAGAATTACACGACTTCAGGGTAAATTCTTGAACCCTTCTACCCGCCATAAGGTAACCCGAAAAATGTATTTGCTACATATCTATTGATCGTTTAAAGAAGACGGGCTCAATACCAACTTTATTTTTTTGAAGTGATACCAAATACCACCTAAGGATATGAATGCGGTTATTAAAAAAAATACTACGCTAATACCCACAGAAATATTTTCATCCAAACCTAAAAACTGTGCGCCATAAAAAAATGTTACTTCCCTACTTCCTATACCACCTAAGGTTAAAGGCAGTACGGCAACAATAGAAGAAATAAGAAAAATGATGAGATAGGAAATTTGATGCATGGTAATCTCAAGCGCTAATAAAATATTCCAAAGGCAGAATAACTGTGCCAACTGTACCAATCCTGATAACAATATTGTTTTCCAAAAGATCCGAAATACATAGTCAAAGAACTTTTTGTTCATTAACCAGTATACCAAAATAGAGAGGGGTATAGCGGTGATAAATAGCCACTTTATATCTTTAAGTATTTCTAAATGTATTATTGACAATAGTCCACACGTAAATATAAAGAGGAGTAATAAGCCTCCTAGACGATCTAAAACCAGAACACTCACAATTTTTTTGGTGGGTACGTTAAAATTCTTTTTAAGGATATAGCCTTTATAGGCATCACCACCAATACCTCCGGGCAGAAAAAGATTATAGAACATTCCCAATACATATAATTTGAGATTGCTTTGTTGGGTCAACGGTATTTTAAGTTGGTGAAAATATAAGTTGAGACGTAAAGCGGCTATTACTTTTGAAGCAATAAAAAAAAGCACCGCAATAAATAGATAGAGCGGGTTACTTTTACCTAAAATGTCCTTTATCTCACCAAGGTTTATTTTAGTGTAAATAAAATAGATCAGAAGTGCACTGATCAGTACCTTAATGCCCGTGGTTACTTTTTTATTTAACTTGGCCACCTACACTTACTTTTTTAACACGGTAAGGTCTCTTTTTCTGGGATTCATAATAGGTACGTATTAAAAGCTCCATTACAATTCCAATAGTAAATAGTTGTATGCCTGCCAGAATGAACATCATCCCGAACATCAATAGGGGTCTGGTGCCTATGTCTTCTCCAAATCCAACTTTTACGATGAACAGGTATATATTGATTAAAATCCCCAATAAAATCATTAAAAAACCGAAAATACCGAACAGATGTATAGGTCGTTGAAAATATTTACGAATGAATAAAAGAAGCATCATATCGGCTACGACCTTAAACACTCTTTCCAAACCATATTTGGAAACACCGGCATGCCGCGCATGATGTTTCACGGGAATTTGTTTTATCTGTCCGCCTTCCAAATGTGCCAATAAGGTTATGAAACGGTGCATTTCTCCGTAGAGATTTAAATCTTTGGCAATATCTTTTGTAAAAACCTTAAGTGCGCAACCGTTATCCTTGATATCCAATTTGGTTATTCTCCTAACTAGGAAATTGGCTATTTTTGATGGTATTTTTTTTACAAGGGAATCTTTTCTTTTTTGACGGATACCGGTAACAACATCATATTCCTCGGTTACGGCGTAACTAAGCATTTCAGGAATATCAGAGGGGTCGTTCTGCAAATCCCCGTCCATGGTAATTATATATTCTCCCTCGGCATAATCCAAACCTGCGGCCAAGGCTAGACTTTGCCCATAATTTTTCTTTAATTCAATAAGATGTACCTTCTCATCTTTAAGTGATTTTACCACTTTTTTGGTACTGTCAGTAGAAAAGTCATCCACATAAATGATTTGGTATTCATAGCCTACCAAACTTTCGTGAATCTTTTGTGTTAATAAAGTTACATTTTCCTCTTCATTGTATAAAGGAACTACGACCGATAGTAGGGAAGTGGTAATAGGTTGCATTGGGTTTTTTTTGGAATAGCGACAAAGTTATGTTTTTTATCCTTAATAATTAGGTAAAGCTGAACAGTTACAATATGCTTATGGGATCTTTAATAACTTCAATAATTTTTCTGCAGCGGCAAAAGGGGAGATGCTACCGTTAATTACTTCTTCTTTTAGTTTGGGAAGTAGGTCCTTGGTTATTTCATGATTGTGGAATGCCGTCAATAATTCTTGCTCCAAATATTGTAGGAGCCACTGTTCATTCTGATTTTGCCTGTTTTTGACAAAGAACCCATTTTCTTTCATCAAACTACAATATGTTGAGATGACCTGCCAAATTTCTTTAAGTCCTTTGTTTTCCAATGCTGAACAGGTTAAGACTTCTGCAGACCAGCCATTTTCCTTTGGGGGGAACATATGTAAAGCTCTAGTGAATTCAATTTTTGACAATTCTGCATTCTTGATATTATTACCATCAGCCTTATTAATGACGATCAAATCTGCCATTTCCATAATGCCCCGTTTAATGCCTTGCAGTTCATCGCCGGCACCGGCAATCTTCAACAACAAAAAGAAATCTACCATACTATGAACGGCGGTTTCACTTTGTCCTACGCCAATGGTTTCAATGATAATGGTATTATAACCTGCGGCTTCCAATACCATGATACTTTCCCTAGTTTTACGTGCCACGCCTCCTAATGAGGTGCCAGAGGCAGATGGCCGTATGTAGGCGTTTGGGTTTTTTGCCAATTCCGTCATTCGCGTTTTATCACCTAAAATGCTCCCTTTTGTTCTACTGCTAGAGGGATCAACGGTCAGTACGGCTACTTTTTTGCCCTTTTCCGTAAGATGGTTGCCAAATTGTTCAATAAAAGTACTTTTACCTACTCCTGGAACTCCCGTAATACCTATTCTTAAGGTCTCATAGTTCTTTGAAATACAAGCCTGTATAATTTCGTTGGCCATTATACGGTGTGCTGTATTGGTACTTTCTATCAACGTAATTGCCTTGCTTACCAATGCTACGTCATTTTCTAAAATGCCTTTAATGATTTTGGCTGTGGTAAGATTGGCTAGATTCATGGAAATAATTTTTACCCTTTGGCTAAAGCAGACGTAGTGGATGTTGAATTATAAAATTATACATCCTAGACCAAATTTAGCACCTTCTATAATGATTACGGTTTCAAAGTACTAGTAAAATTTTACTTTTTTAGCCCTGCAAATCAAATTTAAAAATAGAAATGTTATTGTAAATATCTCCAGGTCTTAAAATACTTTTGGGGAAGTCCGGTTGATTGGGGGCATCAGGATAATTTTGTGTTTCAAAACAAATTCCCGGAAAATCTGTAGGTGTATAAACCACTACTGCTGGCTGGTTGGTATAGACCCTCATATGAATACCCGATGTTTTTGAGCGTAGTTCGGCAACCTTTTCATTACCTAAATCTTTAATGAATACCGTATCGAAACGTTGGAGCCCAATTTTTTTAGGCAGCAAGAAATCATATTCCGTTTTTCTAACGGGTATTAAATTTCCTGTTGGCAATAGGTTTTTTTTAGTTTCTAATCTGTAGGGGCAATTTAATTGTAGTTCGCATTCATCTATGAACGGGTCCTTATCTAATTTAAAATAGGAATGATTGGTAAGGTTGATAACCGTACTTCTGTCCGTAGTACCTTCATAAATAATCTGTAAGGCATTATCCATAAGCCTATAGGTTACGCTAACGGTTAAATTTCCAGGATAGCCCTCCTCTAAATGTTTGCTAAAATAGGATAGTTTAACGAACGGATTATCTGTAGTATTGACTTCATCAATGGTCCAAAATTTTTGATGAAAACCTTCTTTGCCACCATGTAGATGAACCCAATCTTCTTGATACAGAAAAAACTTTTCCCTATCCAAATCAAATCCGCCTTTGGATATTCGTCCGGCATATCTGCCCACGCTTGCTCCCAGTACATTTTCGTCCAAACGGTACCTACTGGGATGGTTAAAACCGGCAACCACATTCGTAAATTCCCCGTTCTTACCTTTTACCAGCAATTTTTGAATGGTAGCGCCATAATCTAGCACCATAAGTGTCATAAACCTATTGGAAATCGTAACTTGTTTCAAAGGGAAATTTTAAAAATAAGATGTAAAAATAAAGATTTTTGCAACATCCTTTTTTTTCTATCGTCTTTAATATAACAACAACCTAAAACCAATCTTTTTAACCAATGTTTCAAAGCAATGTTGTAGAGAAATGCAAAGCAAACGATAGGTCTGCACAGTTGCAACTGTATAGGAAATATTGTGAAGGAATGTATATCGTTGCCATGCGTTTTGTTAAGGATGCCGATGATGCAGAGGATGTTTTGCAGGAAGCCTTTATCAAAGCTTTTCAAAAAATACATCAGTTCAAGGGCGATGTAACTTTTGGAGCTTGGTTAAAACGGATCGTCATAAATAAATGTATTGATTTTCTTAAGGCAAAAAAAGAGCATTTGGTCTCTTTGGATGAGAAATATATGCACGTTAAGGAAGATGATAATTGGGACATTGCGGCTACCATTACCATGGATCAAATTAAAAAGGCTATAGATGATTTACAGGCTACTTATAGATGTGTGGTTTTAATGTATTTAATTGAAGGATATGACCATCAGGAAATCTCGCAGGTCTTGGATATTTCCGAAACCGCATGTAGAACCAGGTTGTTGAGGGGAAAAGCAATATTAAAAGAAGTATTAAAAACAAATAGATATGAAACAGGATCTTAGGAAAATGTTCAAGGATTATACGGAAGAAGAACGCTATACCATGAAAACGGGGCATGAATCGCGTTTTTTAAAAAAATTGGAAAGCAAAATGCCCACTGAGCAAAAGAGCACTAAGACTTGGTTGTTCGTAGCGGCAACTATTGTAGTGTTATTAAGTATTGGGCTAGGGTATACCTTTAAGAATTCAGGATTATCGCAACCTGCCGTAGTAACTACGGATACTAATACTAATGGAAAGCAGCCTGATCAGGACTTTACATTTGGTGATTTATCCCCAGATCTTAAAAAAGTGGAAAGCTATTATTTGGCCAATATAAATATTGAACTATCTAAACTTGAAATATCCAAGGACAACGAAGAATTGATCGATAGTTATATGGAACAATTGAACAATTTAAATAATGAATATAAAAACCTCAATACAGAATTAAAGGAATTGGGACCAAATGACCAAACCATTTCAGCTCTTATTGAGAACCTACAATTACGCTTGCAATTATTAAAGAAACTTAAAAAGAAGTTAAACCAATTAAAACAATCAAAAAATGAACAGATCATGTAAAACTGTTTCCGCACAACTCATCATTGTGTTAGGACTATTAATGCCATTGGGTCTTTTTGCCCAAAAGGAAAGTAAGACGTATGAAGAACGTTATAATGTATCTGAAGATGCGGTTTTGGAAATCAATACCAGCTATGCCGATATTGAGTTTGAAACGTGGGGAAAGGATGAAGTTTCCATCACCGCAACCATAACGCTTGAAGGTGCTACTGAGGAAGAGGCCCAAGATTATTTTAATGCAAACCCTATAGAAATATTAGGAAACAGCAAGGCCATTTCTATTACTTCCAAATCTAAAAACAATAGGTTTTTTGCTTTAGAAGGTACCGAGTTTGAGTTTGACCACAACGATATGCATATAGAAATACCGGAAGTTGCCTCTTTTGTTATGAACATGCCGCAAGTTGCCCCTTTTCCGGAGATGCCGCCATTACCCCAAACAGATGCTTTTATTTTTGACCATGAGGCTTTTGAGAAAGATGGGGAAAAATATATGAAAGAATGGCAGAAGAAATTTGAAAAAAGTTTTGATAAGGAGCACCAAAAGCAATTGGAAGAATGGGCAGAAAAAATGGAAGAACGTGCAGAAGAGATGGAACAGCGCATTGAAGAGCGAAATGAACAGCGTATTAAAAGAATGGAAGAACGTGCCGTTGAGATGGAGGAACGACTAAAGGAACGGGAAGCGGCCCGGGCCAAGCAGATGGTAAAAAGAGATTCTATAAGAAATAGGTTCTTTGTGCGTAGAGATAGTCTAAGAAGCGCACCTAGTATATTTTATTTGAACAGGAATGAAGGTCCTAAAAATTATAAAATTAAAAAGACCATAAAAATAAGTTTGCCAAAATCTACCCGGATTAAAATGGATGTACGCCATGGAGAGGTTAAATTGGCCGCAAATACCAAAAATTTGAATGCGAAACTCTCGCATTCAAGTCTTTGGGCAGAACGTATTGATGGTGAGGAGACCAATGTCCGTGCTTCCTATTCTCCTGTAACCGTAAGGCAATGGACCCATGGACAATTGAGTACATCCTATTCTGAGCAGATATTTTTGGCACAGGTGGCTCAATTACAATTAGAAACCGTTTCTTCTGATGTCACTATAGAAAAACTCTTGAAAAGTGCCCTTATAAAAAACAATTTTGGAGCCGTTCATATTTTAGAACTTGACCCTGATTTTACAGAATTGGACATCAGTCTTAAAAATGCGGAGTTAAGCTTGGCACTTCCCCAAGTGGCCAGTGATATTTATATAAAGGGGAATAGCTCTACCTTGAGTAAGCCAAAAGAGTTAAGTTTAAATAAAAGCAATAATGGGTCAACAACTATAAATAAAGGTTATCATTTAAAGAATAATAGTGGACGTTCAATAATGATAACTGCAGATTACAGTGAAATTGTGGTTGAATAGTTACTTCTCCAGAATCAATGTTCCAAATGAATTTGCATTGATCCAACCTTGATTTTTATCCTCTCCGGGAATAAAGACCGATCCAATTAAATTTTCCCGTTTTTCACTTTCGTCATTATCTCCATAGGCTAGCGCAAAACCTATTTTATCTCCTTTTTTTAAAACCACAGGTTGAACATTTGAACCGGTAACATATGTGTCTGGATATACTTTAACAAATAGTTCCCAGTACGTTTTATTACCTTCTGTCTTATGGGCAGAAATGATATGATCATTAAAAAAATGGGCCTCTTTATCTTCGGCAAGGTCAACTACATTTCCGTCTAGAGCCACATGGTAGGTAAATGCGTTACTGTTAAAGCGGTGTAGCCCTCCAGAATTATCTTGATCTACATATACTAGTACGGAGTCATCGTTCCACCAAAGTTTTAGCGGGTCTTTAGCTTGTTTGTATATGGAATCATCTACTATTTCCAATAATAGATACAAGCCTTCTTCTTTCCAGGCCATTCTGTATTTGCCATTAAAGTCATTATGCTCAAAAGGGCCGCCGATCCAATTTTGATCTATAGGATACCACTCTAGCGTATTCCAAAAATTTTCAATAGGTCTCCCATCTAAGTTAGGAGTATCTTCTATATAGGTAACTGTGGTAATGTGGGTATCTTTCTTTTTTTCGATATCACTACAAGAGAAAAGAGATACCAAGACAATCAAAATGATAGTCCATTTCATAACGTATAGGTTTGAAATCTATAGTTCAAAGATAGTATTTTATTGAGAAGTAAGACTTTAAGTGCGTATTTGTACAAGAAGTCAATTATTAATAAAACTAAAACAACCCGTAACATCAGAATAGATGTTACGGGTTGCTGTATTGTTTGTTTTATACGTGTAGCTAAAAGTTTTTACAACTTTGGCTCCCAGCCATTTTCATAGGTACGTTTCCAAGATTCCATAATTTTATCATTATTGGTCACTTTACCGGTTTTGGCATCTACCTTTATGGTTTCGCCGGCATCTTGGGCCATGTTACCTAAATGGCATAACATTGTAGAAATACTTGCATCTCTAATATCGGAATTTAGACTTTTATCCTCTCGTATACCGGCAAAGAAATTAGAGATATGGTTTACATCCAACACACCTTCTCCTCTTGTATTCGTGGTTAAACTAGTACCGCCTTCTAACTCCTCCTTAATTAAATTACCATCTAAATCAAAAAGACGGTAAAAATTACGGTCTAGCATAATGGTACCTTTAGAACCGTATATAGTACTGCCACGTCCTGGTCTTTCCGGTTTCATTATACCTCTACTATGCCCTGTCCAAGTTAGGAATTTATCATTGTCAAAGGTATAGGTAACCTGTTGGTTGTCCACAAACTCCCAATCATCTTGAAACGTGTACTTTCCTCCAAAGGAAGTAACACTGTTGGGGAGGTCAACCCCAAGTGCCCACCTACAAATATCTATCTCATGGGTTCCATTATTGTGTATTTCCCCTGTTCCATAAGTACGGAACCAATGCCAATTATAAGGGTGAACATTATTTCTATAGGCTTGTCTAGGTGCTGGGCCTTGCCATAAATCCCAATTTAATGTTGAAGGAACATCTATTTCCTTGCCAATACCTATAGAACCACGGTTGTTTGAATAGTAGGCTTCTCCTTTATAAGCATCACCTATAACACCTTCTTTAATATCCTTGATGGCGCTGATCGAGGTTTTTGCAGAACGTTGTTGATTGCCCATTTGTACTTTCTTACCATACTTTTTATGGGCGGCTACCAAAAGGTCATTTTCATGTGGGTTGTGACTACATGGTTTTTCAACATATACATGTTTGCCCGCTTGCAATGCCAAAATTGCCATGGGGGCATGCCAATGTTCCGGTGTGGCTATAAATACGGCGTCAACATCTTTATCTTCCAATACCTTTCTAAAATCTTTTTCAACTTTAGGAATGTATCCTATGGTTTCTTGGCACCATTCGTTATGCTCTTTAAGAATGACATCGTCTACATCACAAGAATATATGATTTTGGCATTCTTGTCTTTGTTTATGGCCATAATATGTGCCTTGGCCCTACTACGAACTCCTATAATAGCACAGTTAATATGGTCATTGGCCCCTAGAATATTTGCATATGAAGTTGTTGGGAATACTAAACTACCTAATGTAACGGCAGCTGAACCTGCAGTTGTCTTTTTAATAAAATTTCTTCTTGTCGTCATCTTCTATTCCTTTTCAATTGGTTTTATCTTGATATTTTTAAATGAAACCCGATCCCCATGTTCTTGCAATAGAATATGTCCTTTTTCAGCTTCACCAAAATTGGTCCATTTAGCATACTTGCTTTCAGAAACAAGTTTGCGAAATTCTGGACTCTTACGTTCATACTCAAGTACTTTTTTGCCATTTAGCCAATGCTCTACATGGTTGTCTTTAGACTTGATGTGTGCCGTGTTCCATTCCCCTGGCGGATTCATTGGTTTGGCAGGGTCTGCTTTTATAAGGTCATACAACGAGGAGACGGTACGTATACCTTCCATTCTACCTAATTTAGCGTCTGGATGTCTTGCATCATCCAAAATTTGGTATTCTAGACCAATAGAAGAACCTTCACCTTTATTGGTATCTGTATTAACATAATACTTAATACCACTGTTGGCACCTTCGGTAATTCTAAAATCTACTTTAAGTTCAAAATCTCCATACAGTTCTTTGGTAACAATATCACCGGCGGCGGCAGATTCTTCTCCTCCAGAAGATAATACGGTTAATATGCCATCCTCAATTTCCCATCCAAAAGTTGGGAATTCGTCTAATTTAGCACCACGCCAACCGTTTGTTGTTTTTCCGTCCCAAAGCATTTTCCAACCTTTTTTGGCCTCATCTACACCTAGGGCATTTTTGGTAATGATGGGCTGTATTGGTGTTTGTCTAGAATATTTGGAAAGACTGTCTTTCAATATCTTTATATTTTTCCAAATTATATCCGTTCCTTCTTTTTGATCATTTGAAATACTATGTACTTGTAAGGCAATAAAACCTTCTGCTGTCTTGTCATCTATTAAATGTGCTGCAGGTACATCATTGATCCATGTTTTTATGGTGTCTCCTATGGCTTCAATTCTATAATGGTTCCAATCATTTTGTTTAAATGCTTTTTGAGCCGTAGGATTTTCGGTCATGGGGTTTAGCCAACCGCGTCTGGCCTCATCATAGATGCCGGCACTCCATGCCCTTTCTGATGGATCTATTTCTATTTGATAGCCATGTACACGACCGTCCATATAATGTGGTAAACTGTTACTTCTAATCTGTATACCGGAATTCATACTTGGGTCTACCTTATAGTCCAGTTCCAAAATGAAATCCCCATACATTTTATCAGTCGTCATAAATGAGTTTGGCGTATTATGTACGGTGGTTCCTACAATGGCATTGTCTTTTACGGTATAGGTGGCTTCGCCACCTAATTGTGTCCATCCGTTCAAAGTTTCTCCATCAAAAAGATTAACCCATGGGATGTCATCTTTTGGTTCTTGTTGACAGCTATGCAATAGTCCTGTTAAGGCTACGGTACATAGCAAATACTTAATTTTTGATTTCATTGGTTTTGGTAAATTTAAATTATAAAAAAGCGCCCTAAATAGGGCGCTTGAATATAGTAATTTTTCAGGAGTATTTTAGTGGGCATCGGCCTTTAAATAATCTCCAAAATTTTCTTTAAAACGATTTAATCTGGGAACGGATACATTACGTATATATGAATTATTTGGATTGTTCTTTTCATAATCCTGATGATAATCTTCTGCTTTATAGAATGTTGTGTGTTTGGTGACCTCGGTAGTAATGGGGTCGTTGCCATACACCTTTTGGTCCGTAAGAGCCTTCATATAGTTTTCTATAATTTCTTTTTCTTTCTCGGTTTTATAAAAAGCTATTGAACGGTATTGCCTACCACGATCCGGACCTTGTCTGTTTAATTGGGTAGGGTCATGAGAACCAAAAAAGACCTGTACCAATTGTGTAAACGAAATTTCCTTTGGATCATAATAAACCTTAACCGCTTCTGCATGGTCTGTTTTGCCATAGCCCACTTGCTCATAAGTAGGATTTTTTTGGGTTCCGCCCGCGTATCCTGAGATCACCTCCTTTACTCCTTTAACACTTTCAAAAATGGCTTCTACACACCAAAAACAGCCACTTGCAAAATATGCCGTTTCATAGTTTTTTAATTGTTGAGGAGTAAGCTTTTCTAATTGCTTTGTTTCATCAAGTGCAATACCAGTGGCATCCGAATTTTTAGTTGGTACTTCTTTTTTGGCTTTGGATTGGCAGCTGGTAGCTAATAAAGTAGCACCTATCAATAGCGCTAGTTGAAATAATTTCATAACAATTTTCTTTTAACAATTTGTAGGTAATTTACAAAGACCTTACGTGGTATTGGGTTAAAAAATGTTAAGAAGAATACAAGATCAATTATTTTTGATGAATGAATTCACTAATTGAAGTTTTAAAATCCGCATCTGAAAGGGCTATTCCTATATTGGATAACAGCATTGGGGTTGATAAGTATGTTCCCCTTGATTTATCAAAAAATAATACGGATTTAAGTGAAGTGGATATAACCGACCCATTCATTTGCCAAAATTATATAGATGAGGTACTTGATCGTAAAAAAGGTTTAATAGGGTATGGCGGTTACTTAGAAGAACGTAATCTTTATAATGATAAAGCAAGTTTTACCTCCATAAATTCCCCTTTACGGAATATACATTTAGGAATTGATTTTTGGTGCAATGAACAAACCAAGGTTGTAACCCCAATAGATGGTACCATACATAGCTTTAAATTTAATAATATTCCTGGGGATTATGGTCCTACAATTATTTTAAAACACTCAATCCAAAATCTAACGTTTTATACCCTTTACGGTCATTTATCTTTAAACTCATTAAAAGGTTTGGTAGAAGGAAAAGACTTTAAGGCGGGAGATATATTGGGAGCTTTGGGGGCACCCGATATTAATGTGAACTATGCCCCGCATTTACATTTTCAGATCATTTATGATATGGAAGGGTTTTATGGAGACTACCCCGGGGTTTGTTCCAAAGATCAACTAATGCATTATAAATTGAACTGTCCTGATCCAAATTTTTTATTAAAACTGTATTAGTATTAATCGATAAACGGTCTGTTTTACCGATAGGGTGAAAACCTGAGCTTTACAGTTAATCTGGTCTTTATGGTACTTTATCCATGTTTTTGTAAAGTAACGAGAAAATGTGTTTTTGGGCGATTGACAATTAGTTAACACAAGCTATGTAGCGTTATATAAGTGTAACAAAACAGGTCATGAAAACTATCGCATCCATCATCTTTATCATCTTCATAGGTATTACTGCTCAAGCTCAGGATAAAAGTATGGATATTAAGGTAGCGCCAATTACAACTATCAAAACTACTAAAACAACAAAGGGTGTACATGCTAAGGACAGCACTAAAATAGTACGCTTATACAAAACAAAGAACGCTAAAGTTAAAAGAGCATTAAACTTTATAACTAAAGCGAATAAAGCTAAAATGGCTTAATAAACGTAATTGATTAAGAGGGGGCACTAAAAGAAATGGGTGTACTATTTAGGTAATCGTTTTAAGTACGTTTGCATTTTTAAAGCCCATTAAGAACAACTTCAACATTATAAGTAATCCTTTTGTAGGATAACTTTTTTAAAAGCGTTTATCAATGTAGGAATTTAGTTACAGTTAAGACGAACGGTACGGTTTTATCGATTATCGGTAAATTGTTTTGTAGGAATAAGGACTACAAAAAATGGTAATACATCGAAAAGCTGTCATTTCATCGTAAAAAACACGCTTTTTATCGAATTGCAAGTACGTAAAATTGGCTAGGGGTAGTTATCTACAAACCAAATTTACCTACTTATGCGTGCCCTATTATTTATATTCCTTGTTATCTGTTTGGGAACATCGTCCCAAGCACAGGAAAATCCTTCAGTTAAAAAAGTACAGGTTATTATTTTGCCAATGGCGCAGACCATACCTTTGCCTGATAGATTACCCAAGCGTTCCCAAACAGCTGCAAGGTTTTTTAAAGTCAAGAATGCAAGAGTCAAAAGAGCTTTAGCTTTTAAACCAATTTCAAAAAGAACAATGATGGCTTAATTTGCTATTACTGATTTATCTTTTGGAGAGGTTGTTAAATTTTCTGAATCTGTTTTTATTAAAGGTTCTAAAATTTTCCAAACATTATTGGCCACAATCTTTTGACCTTCTGCAGTTGGGTGTATACCATCTTCCAAATTTAATTCGGGTATACCTGCAACACCTTCCAATAGAAAGGGAATTAGAGGGATATCATTGGATTCTGCCAAGGCAGGGTACATTTGCTTAAATTGTGTAGCATAATCGGCACCCATATTAGGAGGTATTTGCATACCGGCAAGTATGATCCTCGTTTCCGGATTTCTATCTTTGACCATACTGATCATGGTCTGTAAATTATTCATTGATTCCGTAATGGGTATACCCCTAAGACCATCATTGGCACCAAGTTCCAATACAAAAATATCAACAGGCTGGTTTAGTACCCAATCCAATCTATTTAAACCTCCTGAAGTAGTTTCTCCACTTAATCCAGAATTAATAACCTTATAGTGTAGACCTAACGAATCTAAACGTTGTTGAATTCTATGGGGAAAGCCTTCTTCAGTATCCAATCCATACGCTGCGGTAAGACTGTTACCATAGAATAAAATTACTTTTTCATCCTTGGGCGATGTTTCCTTCTCCGTTATTTTAGAAACACTTTCAACAGGTTCACTCTGTTTTTTTTCAACATTCTCCTTGCAACCTAAAATAAGCAAAGCACATAAAAAATAACGAAACTTTAATACTTTCAGCATAGCCTTATCTAATTAATATCCAAATCATTTGCTTATTTTGTTCACTTGTAGAAAATGATTTATGACAAAGATATTAAACGTTCATAACCTAAAGAAGGTCTACACCAGTGGATCAAAGAAATTAACGGTGCTAGATGATATTTCATTCTCCATAGATGCAGGTTCAAGCTTTGCTATTGTAGGTCCATCGGGGAGTGGTAAAACAACACTTTTAGGACTTTGCGCAGGGTTAGATCAAATAGATGAGGGAAGGATAACCTTATGCGGGGAAGATTTAAATGGATTGAACGAAGACCAACGTGCCCTGTTGAGAAATGAAAAGGTAGGTTTTATTTTTCAGGATTTTCAATTGTTGCCCACATTAACGGCGCTTGAGAATGTTAGTGTTCCTTTAGAGCTACAAGGTGCTGAAAATGCGTTTAACGATGCAAGGGCACTGTTAGATAAAGTGGGCTTGAGCAATAGATATGATCACTATCCATCTCAATTATCCGGCGGGGAGCAACAACGTGTAGCACTGGCACGTGCCTTTAGTACCAAGCCAAAAATATTGTTCGCAGATGAACCAACGGGGAATCTGGATGAAGAAACCGGTAAAAAGGTAATTAAATTATTGTTTGATCTTAATAAGGAAATGGGAACTACCCTAGTTATTGTAACCCATGACCTTGATCTGGCAAAATTAAATGAGCACGTGCTACGCTTAAAAGGTGGTAAAATAGTTATCAACGAAACCACAGCATTATCTTGAACACTATTAAACGTACTTCACAGGCAAGCTTTAACTGGTTGTTGAAAATGGCATGGCGAGACGGTAAGGCCAGCGGCAAAAGATTATTGTTGTTCATGGCCTCCATTATCTTGGGAATATCCGCTGTGGTTTCTATACAATCGTTCAGTAATAATCTTAAAGAGAATATTGGCCTACAATCCAAAGCCTTAATGGGTGCCGATTTTTTAATAGATAGTAACCAACCGGCAAATGAAAGGGTGGTTGCAATAATGGATTCTCTTGGAGGTGTAGATGCTAAGGAAGTCAATTTTGCTTCTATGGCCGCTTTTTTGAAAAACGGAAATACTAAATTGGTGCAGGTTCGTGGTATTGAGGGCAAATTTCCATTTTATGGTGAGTTAGAAACAGCCCCCGCAAGTGCAGCAAATTCCTATCAGGAAATAGGTGGGGCTTTGGTAGATGCTACCGCCATGTTACAATATAACCTTAAGCCCGGTGATAGTGTAAAATTGGGCAACATTACTTTTCCAATAGTTGGATCCTTGCTTAGTGCGCCCGGTAGTACTGCAATTGGGGCAACAGCCGCACCACCTATTATTGTACCATATCGCTATATGGAACAGAGCGGCCTTTTACAACGGGGAAGTAGGTTAGAATATAATTATTATTTTAAAGATCCGGCAGTGGATTTAAAACTGTTGGATAAAAATGTGGACCCCTTATTGGATGCCGAAAACGCCGATATGGATACACATACAGATACCAGTGCACGTTTAGGTAGACGTTATGACAATGTTGCCCGATTCTTAAATTTAGTCGCATTTATAGCACTTTTATTGGGTTGTGTTGGTATTGCAAGTTCAGTACATATTTATATAAAGGAAAAATTAAGGGCGGTTGCCGTACTTAAATGTTTAGGTGCCACCCGTAAACAAACGTTTTTAATTTACCTGTTGCAGATTGCGGGTATGGGACTTTTGGGTGGCCTTATAGGAACGGTGATTGGATTACTTTTACAGCAAACATTTCCTTTAATATTACAGGAGTTCTTACCCTTTCAAGTGGAAATAGCTACCTCTTTTCAAGCTATTTTTGTGGGACTTTTGTTAGGGGTGATCATGTCCGTGTTATTTGCTTTATCCCCATTGATCAACACATGGTTTGTTTCACCGTTACAGGTATTACGGGTGCAAGAGAATACCAATAAGAAATCACGCCCATATCAAATATGGGTAATGATAGCTATTGTTCTATTTATATTTCTGTTTGCCTATTGGTTGTTAGGCAGGTGGACGTTCGCCGCCAGTTTTGTGGTTGGTATATTAGTTACTTTCTCCATACTAGCGCTCGTAGCAATAGGTTTCATGAGGCTGATAAAAAAATACTTTCCAAGCTCATGGAGTTTTGCTGCGCGGCAAAGTTTATTGAACCTGTACCGACCAAATAACCAAACAATTGTACTAATCTTAGCCATAGGTATCGGTACTTTTTTAATAAGCACCCTGTATTTTACAAAAGATTTTTTATTGGGGAAAACCGCTTTTGAGACGAATGAGGAGAGCCCTAATTTAATACTTTTTGATGTGCAGTCCGGTCAGCGAGAAGCGGTTGCCAATACCATAACACCAAAAGGATTACCCGTTATAGATAACATTCCAATTGTTACCATGCGTTTAGAACGTATTAAAGACCGATCCGTAAATGATATTAGGTTGGATACTACAACCCGGGTGAATAAATGGATATTAAGTCACGAGTTTAGGACCACTTATAGGGATTCTATGATAGGGTCGGAAAAATTAATTAAAGGAGAATGGCTTGAGCGTGTAGATCCAAACGCCCAAGTAATTCCTATTTCCTTGGCAGATAATGTAGCGAAAGATGCTCTTGTTTCCCTTGGCGATACTTTACTTTTTAATGTTCAGGGTAAATTAATGACTACCGTAGTAGGTAATATTAGACAGGTAGACTGGGCACGAATGCAACTTAATTTTTCCATTGTATTTCCTAAAGGTGTACTGGAAAATGCACCGCAGTTTCATGTACTCACGACCAATGCACCCAATAAAAAATCATCTGCAAATCTACAACGTGAGCTGGTTAGGAAGTTTCCAAATGTTTCCATAATCGATTTAAGGCAAGTGGTAACGCTCATTGAAAATATCTTGGACAAGATTGCTTGGGTCATAACGTTTATGGCATTTTTTAGCATTCTTACAGGGGTAATTGTTTTAATAGGTTCTGTACGTAATAGTAAGTACCAGCGCATACGTGAAAGTGTTTTGTTACGGACATTAGGGGCTCAAAGTAAACAGATACTAAAAATAAATGCCTTGGAATATTTGTTTTTAGGGGTATTGGGTAGTGGGGTAGGTGTGGCACTTTCCTTATTCAGTAGTTTTTTACTGGCCTATTTTGTATTTGATACACCATTTGTTCCATCTTGGGTACCGTTTCTTATTGTTATGCCGGCTATTACTATGTTGGTATTATTTATAGGATGGTATAACAGTAGAGGTATTTTAAATAGCCCGCCGTTAGAAGTATTACGTAAGGAGGGGACTTAGTAGTATATTACTTGAATAATAGGGAAAAGTAAAATCTTTACTTGTATAATATGGTTTGAATTTCTATCCATTTAGATTTCAATATGCTTGCTATCTAGTTGTCTTGACATTATTTTTAATAAATCGCAGTATAAGTTGTTTTGGCTGATGTCTCGGTTTTTAATGATATAACCTATAATTATCTCATTTATCATGATTTGTCAACTAATCCACATAGCTTTGCATTTTTAAACTAAAAGTCACAATTATGTCCCTGTTTACCGATTTAAAGATTTCCAGAAATCTAGAAAAAGCCTTGGAAGATTTAGGTTTGGTGCAAACTACGCCTATTCAGGAACAAGCCTTTTCTGTTGTAATGAGCGGTATTGATGTGGTAGGTATAGCGCAAACAGGTACAGGTAAAACTTTTGCCTATTTGCTCCCTATTTTAAATACCTTGTCTTTTTCTAAGGAAATTCATCCTAAAGTGGTGATTTTGGTGCCTACAAGAGAGCTGGTAGTGCAAGTGGTGGAAGAAACGGAAAAATTGGCCAAATACGCCGGTATACGGGTATTAGGGGTATTTGGGGGTAAAAGTATGTTGCGCCAAAAAGAGGCGTTGGCACTAGGAACGGATATTTTAGTTGCTACCCCGGCACGTTTGTATGATTTGATTTTAACTAAGGCGGTACAACTTAAACAAGTAAAAAAACTTGTCATTGATGAGGTAGATGTAATGCTGGACCTTGGTTTTAGATTTCAGTTGGTAAATATTTTTGAACTATTGCCACAACGACGACAGAACATTATGTTTTCTGCCACCATGACAGATGATATAGATGTTTTTATTTCTGACTTTTTCAAGGGGGTAAAAAAAATATCTATTGCCGTTAGCGGTACACCATTGGATAATATTACCCAAATTGGTTTTGCCGTACCTAATTTTTATACCAAAGTAAACCTCCTTGTTCATTTATTACAGCAAGAAGCAGAATTTCATAAGGTGTTGGTCTTTGTATCCAGTAAGCGAAGTGCAGATTTGCTTTTCAAGGAAATGTCGGAATTTTTTAGTGAAGAGATTTGTATCATTCACTCCAATAAAACCCAGAACTATAGATTGCGTTCCATTAACCAGTTTGATGAAGGCAAGAACCGTATACTGGTAACTACAGATGTTATGGCCAGGGGCTTGGACCTTCAAGATATTTCTCATGTTATCAATTTTGATACCCCTGTATTTCCTGAAAATTACATGCACCGCATCGGTAGAACGGGTAGGGCAGAGAAGGTTGGTACTTCCATGTTATTGTATACTCCGGCAGAATTGGAATATAAAGAGGCAATAGAGGGGTTAATGGGAAAAAAAATACAGGAAAAAGATTTACCCGATGATGTAGTCTTAGCCACTAAGCTTACCTATGATGAACAACCTAAGCATAGGGAACGTGAAAATCCTTTAAATATTAATGAAGAGGAACGTGGAGCTAGCTATCATGAAAAATCCGATAAAAACAAGAAGCAGAACCAAGGTGGGTCGTACAAACGTATTATAAAAAAGAAATATTCTAAACCCAAGACTAGGGGCGATAAAAATTATAATAAACGCAAAAAGAGATAGCCCTTATAACCTTCAACATTTTTTCGTTTACCATTGCCTATTCTAATTGGTATTATCTACGCTTTCATGCGCTAATGAGAATAGTTTGTACTGCTTAGCTGAACATCTTCTTTATTAATTTAGGTTTAATATCCGTGTGCCAATATTAGGTTTTCACTAATGGCATTCCGGCTATATTAATTCTTCCTTTTATTAAAATCATCGATGAAATGCATCCTGTTTCGGTATGTGGTTTTTGACCTAAAAACCGTTCGTCGATGCTTTTTGTCTATTCATCAATGTTTGGTGCAATAGGCGAAAATTATAGCACTTCAGCGAGGTCAGCCGACTTATTTTAACACCTGAAAGTATCTTTACATTGTATTTAGAATAGATATGAAAGCACTTTTTACCTTATTAATTATAGTTTTTGCCGGTGGGGTTGCACTGGCTCAAAATACACCACAAAATGATAAAGTTGACACTCTTGAAATGGGTATTGTTATGGTTAGTAGCATTAGTGATTCTGACCTTAAGAAGAAAGTTACAGTTTCTAACGAAACTTCAATAGCACGTTTGTACAGATATAAAAATTCTAGGGTCAATAGGGAATTAGCTTTTATTACAAAGAAAAATTACGGTAAATTGGCATAGTCTTTGCCATATTAAAAAAGGTGCAATGAAGCACCTTTTAAATATTAGAATTATGATTATACTTACGATTTTAATACCAATGTTATTTGTTTTTGCCGCTATTGTCTTTAATTCAAAAAAGCGCACTAAACTACAAGAGATTAAAGTACCTGTAGACAAGAAGAAGTTTTAATTCTTAATACCAGGCTGTTTAAGTTTATAATTACTATTTGCCTTGGCTTCATCTACTTGTTTTTTTACATCTGCCAATAATGCTTTGGCATCGTAGATGATACCGTCTTTTACCGTGTACTTTACACCACCAATACGAACCACCTCATTATCATCGGTAAGCTTTATAGCGCCTGTGCCGTATAATACTTTAAAGTTTTCTAGTGGATTTTCTTCCACTATTACGAAGTCGGCCAATTTTCCTATACTTACCGATCCCAGTTTATCATCCATACCAAGAGCTTCTGCACCGTTTAAAGTAGCAGATTGTATAATTTCCAATGGATGAAATCCTGCTTCACGCAATAATTCAAGTTCACGAACATACGCAAAACCATATAGTTGAAAAATGAATCCGGAATCTGAACCGGTCGTAACCCGGCCACCTCGGTTTTTATATTCATTGATAAAGGTCATCCAAAGTTTGTAATTCTGTTTCCATGCTACTTCTTGCTCGGTTCCCCAGTTATGCCAATATGACCCATGCGATATTTTACTTGGCTGGTAAAATTCCCAAAGAGAAGGTAAGGTATAGTCTTCGTGCCATTCTGCACGCCTAGCCCGTTGTAAATCTCTGCTAGCTTCGTATATATTAAATGTTGGGTCTATGGTGAAATCCAACTCCAAAAGTTCGTTCATTACATTGTTCCAGTGCTCAGAATATGGTTTTGCAGCCTGTTTCCATAATTTGCCTGCATTTTCAAACCTGTCCTGCTCGTTTTGATAATTATAATCCAATGGAAAATCCTGTACGGTACGGTCCGCAAATAAAGCTTCTGGCAAACCATACCAATGCTCCATAGAGGTCAGACCTGCTCTTGCGGAATGGAGAACGTTCCATCTGGCAACGCTCATCTGGGCATGATGACAGGCAGACCCTAATCCTAACTTTTTGTTTTCGTCCAAAGCAGCGGCCATAATAGCTGGTTCGGCCCCAAAAAATTTAATGCCGTCCGCTCCTTTTTTGGCATTGGCACGAACCCATTCCCGTGCCTGTTCTGGTGTGGAAATAGGTGTATCGTTCAATGGATTAAAAGATTTGCTGGTTTGACCAAATGCGGTATAGGAGATGATACGTGGTGCAATTATTTCATTTCTTTCACTCTTACGTTTCAAATCCAGCGCAATATCTATACCTCGTCCTGCTACTTCCCGCACAGTCGTTACTCCGTGTGCCATCCATAATTTAAAAACATAATCTGGGTCTGCCCCCTGGGCATCGCCACCTATATGGGTGTGCATATCTATAAAACCTGGTAAAAGGTACATTCCTGTGCAGTCCAATTCTTTTCCGCTAGGTCGTAATACAGGCCTTTTGCTTTGACTAATAGCTACACCAGGATACCCAACAACTTTTACATCCTTGATAACGTTATTCTCCACGACAATATCAGCAGGACCCTGCGGTGGGGCTCCGTTACCATTTATTAGCGTTACCCCTCTTATAATCAATTGCTGATGTGGTCCGTCTCCTTCTAAAGTTTGTGCGGCAATGTCCGTGGTAAAAGTAATGGTAAACGCTAGAACAATATAACCTAGAAATTTTTTCATAATTCAATTTTAAAATTCTTACAATATGATATTAGTCTTGCGCGGGAATGTTGATTTTGTCTCCAAGAAAAAGTGCATTCAAGAACAACCTATTTGTAGCATACCAAGAACCTCTAAAATTTGGATTATCGGCAAAAAGGACCACTCTACCTTTACCTACTTTACTAACAATAAGAGATGCAGAGTTCATAATATTGTCGGTCATGTTTTTTTCTGTGATAAAACCATCAATATGTGGGTCTTTGGCATATTTGGCAACGGTGGCATAAGGGTTTTTGCTAGGTGCCAACCATACAGAATTGTTTTTATAAACCGGTAGTTGCTGGTCTCTATATCCATAGGATAGGGGGTGTGTTATATCCAAATCAACTTTCAAGATGACTCCGCCAATGCTTTCCTTCCCAATATTTTCACGAGCGTCTACATACGGTTTTCTTTCTACAGTTTGGGTAGAATCTTTTTCTTTGGTAATGAGTTTCTCTTCTACCAATTTTTTCTCTATCACCCATTTACTTGCAGTACCTATAGTCACTAAAGTGTTGCCTTTTTGTAGCCAGCTCTTAATTTTTTCTATCTGATTTTTATTTAAACTGTATTGTCCTGATACCATCACTAAAGAGGTATACTTGTCCAAATTGATCCTGTTAAAATTATGTATAGGAACTTTTGTGATTGGCATGTGAACGCGGGTATCCAATAAATGCCAAACTTCACCTGCTTCATATGACCTAACTCCATTACCAATTAGCATAACGGCCTTAGGTTTTTTAATAGGTGATATATTTCCACTACCTAGATCAATACCGTTATCACTTAGGCCAGTGTTTATGGCATATATTGGAACATTGTATCTCTTCTGGACTTTTGAAATCATTTGATAGGTAGATGCAACATCTGTTTTTTGAAGACTAACCGGAATCAAAACTGAACCGTAATTGAATAATTTATTTGCATTGTTCACTTTAATAGAAAACGGTTTTGCCGATGAAGAGGCTACAATACCCTTTTGTTGTAAATCATATAAGGCTGCTGGCGCATTATAATCATCCCAGTCCATAACATAGGCATAATTTGATTTTTTAACTGGTTCCAAGTTGATCAATGCTTCTGTGGTTGTGATTTTTTGACCTAGGTCTAAATTATTTACCGTACTATACTTCATATTGTAAAAGTTGGCAACGGACCATGCAGATGCATCATAATACACACTATCCCTGTATTTCTCATATGTTTCAAACATGGTTTGCACCATACGGTATTGTGGTTGTTGGGTGGGTACTACATATCTGTCCTTAGATCGGTAAACATCCACATTATGTATTAGTAATTTATCAATAAAGGCTTTTGTTCTGTTTTGATCATAGGGATCACCAAAGAGGTAGCCCTTTACTTTATTTTTTGCAGCATTGGTTAGAGCACTCTTAAAGAATTTCTGCTGATATTTACGCATGAGTCCTTTATTGTCCACGGCTGTTTTTACCGTAGTAATACCAGATACATATTGATTTCTGATGGTAAAGGCAAAAGTTATTTCACCAAAGGCCGTAGTTTGTTTATGACCTCTTGAACTGGCTTGTTCAAACAACAGTCCCAGTCCACCTTGTAAATCTGGGTAAGATGAACCATATCCAGGGTAGGTACCGTCAAATACTTCTTTTGTAAAATAAAGGGAGCCTATACTATCCAAACTTTTTGCAAATTCATTTCCAAAAAGGGTATTTAAATCTTCATAATTCTCTTTTGGCATTATGGGGTCGTAAGAAGCATTTGTTTTCATTGGTTCAAAAAAGTAGGTACTTTGAGTTCCCATTTCATGAAAGTCCGTAACCACGTTAGGATACCATTGATGATACCATTTTAACTTTCCCCTGCTTTCCGGGTTAATTGCCAATAACCAATCTCTATTCAAATCAAACCAATAATGATTGGTTCTACCCCTTGGCCAATTTTCGTTATGTTCAGCGTCTTGGGGATCGGCAACTTCTGGACTGCCTTGGTAGGAGTTTGCCCATTGGGTATGCCTATCACGCCCATCAGGATTTATGGTAGGGTCAATAAACATGACCGCATCGTTTAAATATCTTAGGACTTCAGGATTTTGAGAAGCGACCATGGTATATGCAGTAAGCATAGCAGCTTCTGAACTTGAGGGCTCATTACCATGTACATTATAGGCAAGGTTAATAAAAATAGGAACCTCGTTATAATTAGTTGCTTGCTGTTCTGGATCGGTAAAGGCAAGATGGGCTTCGCGTATGTTAGACAGGTTTTTTAAGTTTTCAGGACTGGTAACAGTGAGCATTACCAATTTTCTACCTTCGTGGGTTCTGCCATATTCCTCTATACTTGCCCGATCGGATAGTTCTGCAAGTTTCTCCATGTACGCCACTATGAGGTCATGGCGTGTATGGTGCTCACCTATACCATAGCCTAAAAAAGATTCAGGCGAGGGAATTTCTGAATTAAAGGGTTTGTATTTTTCAACAAAATAGTCTTGGGCACTAAGAGTAAACCCATTTAGTAGTACTAAAAGGAGTAATTTTTTAAGCATGTAGTTGGTTTTTTGGATAGTTGCCTAAATATAGAAAATATACCGTTATAACCTACTGGCTTAAATTACTTGTTCTCAATTAAACGTATTGTAAAATTTATTTATGACTAAATTTTGTGGTGTAAGCTTTGACTTATTTCTTGGAATTGTATTATGTAGTTTGTTCCTTTTTTAGAAAGGTCTCTTTCTATACTACCTCTTAATTGTCGTGTAAGATTATGGATAAGTTTTAAGCCCAGTGACTTGGTGTTTTTATGATTTACCGTTTCTGGGAAACCTTTACCATTATCGCCAATTTGTAAAATGTAACAGTTTGGTTTAGATGCATCTTTTTGTAGGTTGATATGTATTTCGCCAGCATCGTCCCCTTCAATACCATATTTTAAGGCGTTGGTCAATGCCTCATTGATCAATAATCCTAAGGGTATGGCAGTATCTATACCAAGTTTAATATTTGGTATATCAATATGTAACGTTATGTGGTTTTCAATACCCTTTATGGAGCGTATTAAATACTCACTCAACTCCTGTACGTAAGATTTGTATGCTATATGGCTAATATCATTACGCATATATAACATTTCATGTACCATGGCCATTGCTATTACCCTATTTTGAGTACCCTTTAATAGCCCTTTCATTGGACCATTTTCAATATTTCTAGATTGTAGGCTTAATAGACTGGATACGGTCTGTAAATTGTTTTTTACCCTATGATGTACTTCTTTTAATAAATTTTCTTTTTCATTTACCTGGACGAACATGTTTCTCTTGGAAGAATATAGCGCATTGTAAGTTTTTAGCAGACTTTTTCCAAAGGTGTCCCCTAATAGAAATACTGAAATTAATATCGATAGCAAACTAAATGTTGCCATGAATTCTTCTGGAACCACATTTTCCGTAATACTTAAGCTGGGAATAGATTGCGTGAAAAGTAAACCAATTAAAAAGTAGATAGAATTAAAATAATTTCTACCGTATTTACTACTATTTACAAAGCCTCCAAAACCAATTATGGGAAGCATAAAAATGAACGGACTTTGAATTCCGCCACTATATAGAGTAACTACAAAAGCTGAAATAAGACCTATGATAGATGAAAAATTAAAGGTGGGCAATATTTTTTTATGAACCTTAAAATATTGAAGATTTATAAGGTTGATCAATCCAAAGGTTACTAATACAAAAGGTATTATTTGGGTAATACGCAAAATAAAATAGCATATTACCCCAAATAACAAATAGATGATACTTGTGGTATAACTTACCCTTAAAAATAATTTGGTTTTATCCTGAAGACGCTCTTGGTCAATGGTAAATCCGGGCATAAATTTGGTTTAAGTACTATAAATTATCCTGATTATATAATGTAAATCTAATTATGTTTTTAACATTATACTAGTAAATTTTAGGATACTATAGCCTAATGCAATAAAATTTTAATCAAGAACGTATTTTTTTAGGTTCTAGATCGGTTAAATCACTAATTTTTATTGCTTTTCTTGATTCTATGCTTCTTCTTGCCCCAATTCCTATGAGTACGGACATAGCTCCGTCACGAATTCCGGCAGTTCTTCCATATGGGTCTGTGGTATCTGGATTTACAAAAATTTTATCGTGTAATCGTTTATCACCGCCACCATGACCACCTTTTTCTATAGGTACTTTTACAACATCATGCTTTTCCCAGAGTTTATGGACTATGATAGAACCAAAATTTTCTTCTTCTTTATTGTTCTGGGCCATTTCCAAAGCATGTTTTTCAGCCTCGTCTACTGTACTGACAGCGTGATATGGTATGTCTTCAGAAGCCTCAATTCTTCCTTTAGTGCCGTTGAAGGAAACACGCCAACCCTCAAATGGGGAATAGGTTGTTAAACTATAATTTACTACGGTATTGTCCGCATATTTTACCTGGGCAGACATTTTATCATAGATGTCTATCTCCTTTCTAAATAGACAATTGTCCCTTATATAACCATCTTCATGCTCGTGGTCGGCATAGAGTTTTTTCATGGATTCATCTTTATTGATGTCCCAATAAAATTCACATGTAGTCTTATGATCGCACGACCTACAATTAGCACCGCGTTGTGGCCCGTTTTTTCCGTAAAATTCCAAATCTCCGTATGCAAATACTTCATTGGGTTCAGAATTTATCCACCAGTTTAATAAATCAAAATGATGCGTAGATTTATGAACCCATAACGAACCACTGCTTTCCATCTCTCCATGCCACCTTCTAAAATATGATGCTCCATGATAGGTATTTAAATACCAATGAAAATCTACCGATACTAAATCCCCAATTTCTTTATTGCTGATCAGTTCCTTGATTTTAGTGGCATATGGACTCCATCTATAATTAAAACCAACAATTAACTTTTTGTCAGATTTCTTTTCGGCATTAATAATTTCCTGGCATTTGGTCTCATCTGTGGTCAAAGGTTTTTCCGTGAGTACATCACATCCCATTTGCAACCCCTTTATGATAAATTCGTGATGTGTTGAATCTTTTGTGGTAACAATGACCAAATCTGGTTTGGTCTGTGTTATCATTTTTTCAAAATCCGTAAAGAGTGGGCAATCCGCACCAATGAATTTCATTGCATATTCCAAACGGCTAGGGTTAATATCGGATAAGCCTACAAACTCCAATATTTCTCCATACTGATCTACCAAACGCTTACCCCAAAAGGTTGTGCCCCTAATTCCGGTGCCTACCAAAGCAACCTTTAATTTTGAAGTTTTATTAAAAGCAAAAGTAGAAATTGGTAATGCTGAACTTGCAGCAAGCATTCCTATAGAGGTTATAAATTTTCGTCTGGTATTGTTCATTTTTCGGTTTTTTAAGTTGTTACTTAAATATACCGTTTTTTTTAGACCCTTTTTTTATATTATTCTGATTTAACAAGTTGGGTTTTAAAAGTGAAAAATATCCATTAAAAAAAGCATTTCATGAAAATGAAATGCTTTTTTTAAAAGGTATGAAAATGGGTTTAATCTTGTGTTAGTACCCATGAACCACTTTGGATCAAAGGTTCTGCCTGCTTATATTTTACAGTTTTACTTTCACCACTCATGACATTTTTTATGGTAACACGTTCATTTCTGCCAATTTTTGGCTGTTCCCTGGTAATGGTTTCGGTAACAGCAGGTCTTTGTCCTTGGTTTTGGCCAACTGCCCGGCTGCGTGCCGCCAATTCATCACTATTGGGAATTTCCTCTTTCGTAGTCTGTAAATTTTCTGTTTTTCTTATGTTCCGCTCTTCTTGTATAGCATTGGTGTTTTCTGAAGGCAGTTCCCCTTTAAACAAGAAGGAAACAACCTCTTTGTTTACTTTTTCGATCATGGATTTAAAAAGTTCAAAAGCTTCAAATTTATAAATCAGTAAAGGATCTTTTTGTTCGTGAACGGCCAATTGTACGGATTGCTTCAATTCATCCATTTTACGTAAATGGGTTTTCCAAGAATCATCGATAATAGCAAGCGATATATTTTTTTCAAAATCTGTGATTAATTGCTTACCGTTGGTATCATACGCATCTTGAAGATTGGTTACAACATTTAAACTTTTAATGCCGTCTGTAAAAGGCACTACAATACGTTCAAAGTTATTGGCATTATCCTCATGGACTTTTTTGATTACCGGAAACGCGGCTGCTGCATTGCGTTCCATTTTTTCGTTATAATGTTGGTAAGCCGCCTTATATACCTTAGCTGTAATTTCCTGCGCCCCAGACTTGTCAAACTCAGTTTCCTCTATTGGTGAGGTCATTGAGAAATACTTGATCAGTTCAAATTCAAAATTCTTATAATCATTGGCGTTCTTGTTACCTTCTACAATTACCTCACAGGTATCATAGATCATATTGGCAATATCCAGCTTTAAACGCTCTCCCTGCAATGCATGACGTCTTCTTTTATACACCACCTCTCGCTGGGCGTTCATTACATCATCATATTCTAACAAACGCTTACGTACACCAAAGTTGTTTTCTTCTACTTTTTTCTGTGCGCGTTCTATAGATTTGGTCATCATGCTATGCTGAATTACTTCACCATCTTCCAAGCCCATCTTGTCCATCATTTTAGCAACCCTATCAGAACCAAATAAACGCATTAGGTTATCTTCCAAAGAAACATAAAACTGTGAACTACCTGGATCTCCTTGACGACCGGAACGACCACGTAACTGTCTATCTACACGGCGAGAATCATGTCTTTCTGTACCAATGATCGCTAGACCACCTGCTTTTTTGACTTCATCTGACAGTTTAATATCCGTACCACGACCTGCCATGTTGGTTGCAATGGTTACAACACCTGCGTTACCGGCTTCTGCAACAACATCTGCTTCTTTCTTGTGTAGTTTTGCATTTAATACGTTATGCGGCACTTTACGGACACTCAATAATTTAGACAACAACTCTGATATTTCTACCGATGTGGTACCGATCAATACCGGTCTTCCTGCTTTGCTTATTTTGGTGACCTCTTCAATTATTGCATTGTATTTTTCCCTTTTGGTCTTATAAATTAAATCGTTACGGTCATCTCTGGCAATGGGTCTGTTGGTTGGAATTTCCATCACATCCAATTTGTAGATTTCCCAGAATTCTCCTGCTTCGGTTACTGCCGTACCTGTCATACCGGCAAGCTTACTATACATCCTAAAATAATTCTGTAGGGTAACGGTCGCAAAAGTTTGTGTTAATGCTTCAATCTTTACGTTCTCCTTTGCTTCTATGGCCTGGTGCAAACCGTCTGAATATCTACGGCCATCCATAATACGACCGGTCTGCTCATCTACGATCATTACCTTATTGTCCATAACTACATACTCCGTATCCTTTTCAAATAGGGTATAGGCCTTTAATAATTGGCTCATGGTATGTATACGCTCGCTTTTTACGGTAAAATCTTTAAACAGTTCTTCTTTGAGTTCCGCCTCTTTTTCAATATCAAGATTTTGACTTTCTATTTTAGCAATTTCACCACCAATATCCGGCATGACAAAGAAATCCCTGTCCTGTTCTCCGGATAGATAGTCTACACCTTTATCGGTCAACTCAATTTGATTGTTTTTTTCATCTATAACAAACAGCAGGTCCTCATCTACTTTTGGCATCTCCCTGTTATTGTCCTGCATGTAAAAATTCTCTGTTTTTTGAAGAAGTTGTTTAACGCCTTCTTCACTCAGGAATTTTATTAACGCCTTGTTCTTTGGTAATCCACGATAAACGCGAAGCAAAAGAAAACCACCTTCCTTGGTATCTCCTTCAGCAATTAGTTTTTTAGCCTCTGCCAATACACCTGTTAAATGCTGGCGTTGCTTTTGTACTATTTCATTTACCTTAGGCTTTAACTCATTAAATTCATGACGATCGCCTTCCGGTACCGGTCCAGAGATAATTAATGGAGTTCGTGCGTCATCTACCAAAACGGAATCCACCTCATCTACAATAGCATAATTATGGGGGCGTTGCACCAAATCTTTGGGTGTATGCGCCATATTGTCCCTTAAATAATCAAAACCGAATTCATTATTGGTACCATAGGTAATATCTGCATTATAGGCGGCACGTCTACCATCGGAATTTGGCCTATGGTGGTCTATACAATCTACGGACAGTCCATGAAATTCAAAAATTGGGGCCATCCACGCACTATCCCTTTTGGCCAAATAATCATTTACGGTTACCAAATGTGCGCCATTGCCGCTCAATGCATTTAAATATAAAGGCAAAGTAGCCACTAGGGTCTTACCTTCACCTGTTTGCATTTCTGCAATCTTACCTTGGTGCAAGGCAATACCTCCAATGAGTTGTACATCATAATGCACCATGTCCCAAGTAACTTCCTTACCTGCGGCATCCCATGAATTTTTCCAAACAGCATTATCGCCATCCAAGGTAACGTAGCCTTTGTTGCCAGACATTGTCCTATCATATTCAGAGGCAGTTACGGTAATGGTTTCATTATTTGCAAAACGTTTTGCCGTTTCTTTGACCACGGCAAATGCTTCTGGAAGTATTTTGTTCAACGTCTCCTCGGAAAGTGCGTAGGCTTCTTCTTTCAGTTTATCTATCTCAGCATAGATATCCTCATTTTTATCAATGTCAGTAGAATTCTTGACTTCTTCTTCCAAGGTATTGATCTGTTCGGTCTTTTCTTTATAGGAATCTTGTATGATTTTTTTAAAATCCAGTGTTTTTTGCCTTAATTCATCATGGCTCAAACTTTCCAATTGTACTTCAAAAGATTTTATTTGGTCTACTATAGGCTGAAGTTCCTTTACGTCTTTTTGAGATTTGTCACCAACAAAGGCCTTTAGGATAGAATTTATGAAACTCATATGTTTTAAACGAATTAGAAATGATACCTAACTTGCTTTAATTTTATCAAGATAGATTTCAATTTATTATAGAGTCGGCAAATATGTCGACGTTGAAAAATAGCAAAAGGTATTCCAGTCTTTGTTTTTCTATGAAATAACCTTACTACCTGTCAAAATTACATAAAAAAAAAGCCTCCTAAGAGACTTTTTTGTAGTTATTATGATATCGAATATTAATATTCGTCCTCGTTCCAGAGGTAGTCTTCTTCCGTTGGATAGTCAGGCCAAATCTCTTCTATCGATTCATAAATCTCTCCACCTTCTTCTTCCATAGACTGTAAATTTTCTACGACTTCTAAAGGGGCTCCAGTTCTAATAGAGTAATCTATTAGCTCATCTTTACTTGCCGGCCAAGGTGCATCACTTAAATAAGATGCTAATTCTAATGTCCAATACATAGTAATTGTTTGATTTTAAAATTTTTGCAAAAGTAATTTTTAAATTGAGATAGCCAAGAAATTCGTACTAAAAATCAATTTTTATTCAATTATTTTTTGCTTTGATAAATTGATAACGAATAAATTAGCTTTTTATTAGCCCTTTTTTTCAGGGACCCATTTTATTTCATTCGCTTTATGATCTACAGACAATTTTCGTGCCAATACAAATAGATAATCTGATAATCTATTTAAATATGACAGTACGGTTGTGTCAAATTTTTCATTTTCAAATAACAAGGTGGACATTCTTTCCGCCCTTCTGCAGACTGTTCTGGCAATATGACAGTATGACACGGTTGTGTGACCGCCTGGGAGAATAAAATGGGTCATTGCCGGTAATTTCAAATCTATTTCGTCAATGGCCTTTTCCAAAAATTGGATTTCCTTTGTGCCTATCGTGGAAATAGCCAATCTTTTTTTTCCATTTTTTAATAGATCTTTATTAGGGTCCGTAGCTAAAACTGCCCCAATGGTGAACAAATCTTTTTGAATTTGAATTAATTGTTCCTTTATGGTAGATTCTATTTCTTGATCGCGTATAAGCCCCAACCATGAGTTTAGCTCATCAATGGTACCATAACTTTCTATTCTAATATGGTGTTTAGGAACCCTTGTTCCACCAAAAAGACCAGTAGTGCCATCATCACCAGTTTTTGTATATATCTTCATTGCATCATAAAACTTTAGGGGATAACGGTCTTGAAATTAATCAATGGCTGTTGAGTTGCTCTCAGAATTTTTTGTTTACCTAGGATTACTAATCTACTTTTTATCGTTTTTATCCTTACGTTCATAATTGTCCATAAATTTTTTGGATTTACGGGACTTGGATTTGTTCCTGTTCATTATGGTAAGTGCCAAATAAAGTGCAAATACTACCGCCAGTATAATGTAAATAGTATTGTTCATTTTTTTTTGATGGGATTTAGTTTAAAATTACAGGTTTATATCCGTATTTTAAAATGTTCTTTTACTTGTTCCTTTCTTACGAAGACCAATCCGCAATAAAATAGATCTATTGTCACCGTTACTTGATGGTGCTCCTTAATTTTATTCCATAGTTCAAGGTTATTTTTACTACTATGAATCTTATCTATAAATAGCATTGCTCTATTGTGCAGTTTGCTTTCCAAAATTTTATGGGATAGTATATCATCTGCAGCGCCAACAATTACTATAGGATTTTTTTGGTTAAGTATAGCATTTGGACAATTAGCAATGATATCCTTTTCTACATCGTTGTCCGTAGTTAGTAACTTAATGTCTTTATAGTTAAAATATTGTATGGTCTTAACTAAGATTTTAGTGCTTATAGGTAACTTAATTTTCTTCTTTTTATACAAACATTTTGTTACATAATCATATACAAAGGGCGAGTGTACCCCATGTTGATTGGTAGCATTGAAAATGAATTTTACAAAGGAAAATAATTGGAACAAAGTATATTTTTTTTCAAAAATAACTATCCTTTGTCAACTGAAAATGATTTGAGGAATTTTGTTTAATTAATGTATTGACAAAGCATTGTCATGAAAGAATATGTAAAAACTGTTAATGGACTGTTAGGCCATTTTTGGTTTATTCGTAATAATGTCGAATGCTAGGGCCTTTATTATTCTATTGTTCTTGTTTTTGTGCAACCTTACAATTTTAACCGCTTTTATTTTAAGGTTTTTGGGAGTTGTCTTTTGTGCCGTTGTGGTTTTTGCCAAAGTTACTTTTGAAGTTTCTGTTTTGATAGGAGTATGTTCCAAGGTAGTCTGGGCCTGACCATAAAAACAAGATGAAAAAAGTATAGTAAAAATAATAAGCAGTCTCATATTCGTTTAATTATACTGCTAAGGTAGCAGCATGATTAAAGTAGATTTAACCTTGTTAGGTGAATATCCTTTTACTGTAGACGAATGGTAAATATTGTTCGGTGGGTTTTTTAATGAAATGGTAAAACCAATAAACAATAGTAGAAGTTAACACTTAGCTTTCCATTAACGCAGAAAGCTCAAACCAACGCTCTGTTTTTTTGTCTATACCATCCGTTAGTTCGTTTAAAGCTATGGATAGGTCTTTTATATCTTCTGGAGACAAGGAGGGGTCTGTGAATTTTTCTTGAAGTTTCTCCTTTTTTTCTTCCAGCTTCTGAATTTCCCGCTCCAATTTTTTAAACTCTTGCTGTTCTGCGTATGAAATTTTTGAACTTGAGCTTGAATCCTTCCAATTGGTCTTGGTGGTGTTCTTTGTTTCTTTTTGTTCTCTTTTTTCTTGGATCTGACTGTCTTCGTATGTTCTAAAATCCGAATAATTTCCTGGAAAATCCTCAATGACCGCATTACCTCTAAATACAAAAAGGTGATCTACGATCTTGTCCATAAAGTAACGATCATGTGATACGACCATTAAACATCCTTGAAAATCCATTAAAAAACTTTCTAGGACGTTCAGGGTAACAATGTCCAAATCATTTGTGGGCTCATCCAATATCAAAAAATTTGGATTCTGGATGAGAACGGTACATAAATACAATCGTTTTCGTTCACCACCACTTAATTTCTCAACAAAATCATATTGTTTTTTTCTATCAAACAGAAAACGCTCTAAAAGTTGTTGGGCAGAAATCTGTCTACCTTTCATTAAAGGTATGTAATCTCCAAATTCCCTTATAACGTCAATTACTTTTTGTCCTTCTTTAATCTGAATTCCCTTTTGGGTATAGTAGCCAAATTTAATCGTATCGCCAACAACTACTTTTCCTGAATCTGGTTGGTCTTTACCCGTTAAAATATTTAAAAAGGTAGATTTTCCCGTGCCGTTTTTACCAATGATGCCAATGCGTTCCCCTTTTTGAAAAACATATTCAAATTTATCCAGAATGGGTTTATTGGGGTATGATTTTGAAATTTTATGAAGCTCCAAAATTTTACTGCCTATGCGCTCCATATTAAGTTCTAACTGTACTTGATGGTCCTTTCTGCGCTGACTGGCCTTTTCTTTAATGACTGCAAAGTCGTCTATTCTTGACTTTGATTTGGTGGTACGTGCCTTTGGCTGTCGCCTCATCCAATCCAGTTCTTTTTTGAACAACAACTCCGTTTTATGCTGTTCAGTAGCTTCTTGTTCTATACGGGCTTCCTTTTTCTCTAAATAATAGGAGTAGTTTCCTTTATATGGGTATAGTTTGCCATTTTCAAGTTCAATGATCTCATTACATACACGCTCCAAAAAATAACGGTCGTGTGTCACCATAAAAAGGGTCATGTTTTCTTTTGCAAAAAACTCTTCAAGCCATTCGATCATTTCAAGATCTAAATGGTTTGTTGGTTCATCCAAGACTAGTAGGTCTGGTTTGTTGATGAGGGCATTGGCCAAGGCCAATCGCTTTTTTTGCCCACCGGATAGCTTACCTACTTTAACGTTGAGGTCATCTAATTTTAGTTTGGAAAGTATTTGTTTGTATTGGGTCTCAAAATCCCATGCTTCAAAACGGTCCATGGCTTCAAATGCATGTTGATAGGCATCTGCGTCATCTGGGTTTTGCAAGGCCTTTTCATAATTAGAGATTACTTTCAATATTTCATTGTCAGAAGCAAATATGGTTTCCTCAATGCTTAAGTTCGGGTCCAGGTCCGGCTCTTGTGCCAAAAAGGATACCCTTGTAGATTTTCTGTAATTTACTTGTCCGGTATCTGGCGTATCTGCTCCTGAAAGAATGTTTAATATAGATGTTTTTCCTGTACCGTTTTTAGCGATCAAGGCAATTTTTTGGTCTTTGTTGATGCCAAAAGAGAGATTATCAAACAAGACCAGCTCGCCATAGGATTTAGAAATATTTTCAACGGTAAGTAAATTCATATATGTTATGTTCGTTTTTAATGGTTTTTCATCATTTAAACCAATATGCTAAATAAGCTTTATTTTTTGTTTGTTTCTTGGACGGATCTAAAAAATGCAAATAAGAATAAATACCTGATAAAAAGTGTTGTAAGCACTAGTATCATCAAAATAGAAAAAACCTGAATTTTAAATACCCATATTAAAACCGATGCCAGTAGTAAAATCAAAATAATGATCAAGTATGTTTTAATCCATTTTGGAATTTTATTTTTTAGAAGATATACGGCTACAATTGCATTGGGTGCAAATGCCCACAATGCATTAAAATTCATTTTTGTTGCCAGATGGTCCGTTCCAAACCAGAGAAAAGTAATTAAAATGCCAGATAATCCTGTAAGTGCAAACAGAAAAAAATCTAGCCACTTGGTGCGTGTACCTCTTTTATAATCTTTATAGGTTATCAAGGTCACTACTACTAAAAGTATTCCTAGCCAGAATGCAGGGCTCAATAATAATATAGAAGGGTCTTTCTGTTCTGGAATATTTAAGAGAACGGTTTCTTTTTTAACAAAGGGTTCGCCATTTAAACGTGTATGTTTCATTTGTTCGTATACGTATATAGGCAGGAACAAATGTTCATAGGGTGTGGCCTGGCGGTCAATTACGGAGCCTAAGGCCAAGTCTATGCCAAAATTGGACCATGTGTTAGGGTTGAGCTTTAATCGGATCAATTCCCTAAACGTTAATTGTTCTTCTAGGTAGTTAAAATCAAAGTTTAGTTCATTCCCCAAGGTCTTTTCAAAAACCATGGGTATTCTTGTTGCACAATTATCGAACAGAAAGTCATACTTATATCTTTTATTTTCCGGTAAAAGATTGTGTTCCAGAAAACCAATAATCTTATTACGTTGTTCCAAATTTAAGTTGAGGACTTGTTCCTTTACCCATCTCTTTTCTTGTCTATATGATCTTTTAAAATAAGAATAGGGAATTCTTGAGATGGTATAGGCCAATTTGCCCCTTGTAAAATTCAAGTAAAAATTAGGGTCCTCAAAATCATAGGTGCCGTAACCATACACTTCATCTATACCAATAGAAGGGTCTTGTAAACGTATGGCACTATGACCAAATTTTGCAGCTAAATCTTCTCCGGTACCCACCGTAAGTAAACTTATTTTGGATACGGGGGATAATTGTACTTCTTGGGATTGCCCTAAAAAAGTACCTAGCAATAGGATAAAATAAAACACTGTTTTTTTGAACATAACGTAACATGCACATGGCCACTGCAAAGATGCGAATAATAACAGATTTAACTCTAAAAGCTTTTATAATTTAGCTGCGCATTAAAAAGTCATAGGGCGTGTTTATTATTTAACTTTCTTTATTTAATTCTAGGTACATTAGAATTATGTTATTTTTATGGCGTTGAACTTGCCAAAATTTTCAGGTATAGTTGTAATGGTTACCAAACTAAAATACTTATGAAAAAACATATTCCCAATAGTATTACCCTCTTAAACGTATTCTGTGGTTGTGTTGCTACCATCTTTGCGGTAATGAACCGTTTGGAACTTGCGGCATTGTTTGTGGCATTGGGTATTTTCTTTGATTTTTTTGATGGTTTGGCCGCTAGGGTCCTCAACGTAAAGAGTGAATTGGGCTTGCAACTAGATTCATTGGCAGATATGATTACCAGTGGTTTGGTGCCGGGCATTATAATGTTTCAGTTATTGGCTATGTCACAGACCGATGGTTGGGGAGATGGTTCTCATTTTTTTATGGAGACGGGAGAAGTAAAATTTATGCATTTACTTCCTTTTTTTGGTTTTGTAGTTACTATGGCATCCGGATATCGTTTGGCAAAATTTAATATTGATGAAAACCAAACATCATCCTTCATAGGTTTGCCAACTCCTGCCAATGCCTTGCTTATACTTTCCTTACCATTAATTTTACTGTATCAAAATAATGATATCATTAACGGTATTATCCTAAATAAATGGTTTTTGATTGTGCTGACGCTAGTGAGTGCCTACCTCTTAAATTGTAGTTTGCCATTATTTGCCTTAAAGTTTAAAAACACCAGTTTTAAGGATAATGCATTGCGATATATTTTTATAATTATTAGTCTTGTGCTTATTGTTACTATGCATTTTATGGCTATACCTGTCATAATTTTGTTTTATGTAGTGAGTTCTTTTGTACAGGATAAATTTTAAAAATAGACAACGCTAATTTTAATTGATAGTACGTGAAAATTATGGATGATGATAGCTTAGAATTTTGGTTAAAAGGACCTATACCCAATGTACCTGGTTCATTACAACCTGCGGCACATGCTTTGTTACAATCGGAAAAGGAATTAAAAGAATACACGGCCAATTTTCCAAAAGAATTGCTGTGGGCAAAAGCAAGTGGCAGGGCTTCGGTTGGTTTTCATATGAACCATTTAACGGGAGTTTTGGATCGGTTGCTAACATATGCCAAAGGCGAATCATTATCACCGGAGCAGTTTAATTTTTTAAAACAGGAAGGAATTTTTAATTTAGAGGTAGAAGTAACAGATCTGCAAGAACAGTTTTCTAACAAGGTAGAAGAAGCATTGCAGTTGTTTAAAAGCATACCTGAAAATACGCTTTTGGAAGAAAGACGCGTTGGCAGAAAAAAATTACCTACCACAGTTTTGGGTCTGTTGTTTCATGCAGCGGAACATAGCCAACGTCATATTGGGCAATTATTGGTTACGGTTAGTGTTTTAAAAGACCGTTCTTAATTGGAAGACATTACACTACTTTCGTCTCCGCTACAAGGATTTACAGATTTTAGGTTTCGCAACGCCTTCCATCATTATTTTGGAGGTATAGATACTTTCTATGCGCCTTATATTAGGCTAAACGGTAAACTGAAAATTAAAAATTCTTACCAAAAAGATTTACAACCAGAGAACAATACAACTTTAGAGGTAATTCCGCAGGTGATGACAGGCAATGCCGATGAATTTCTGTTTGTAGTAAAGTATATTCAAAGCTTGGGATATAAGGAACTAAACTGGAATTTGGGCTGCCCTTATCCCATGGTAACCAAACAGGGAATGGGTAGCGGACTCATTTGTAATCCAGAAAAAATTGACCATATTTTAAAACGCGCTCATGAAGAAACCAATGTAGTGGTCTCTATGAAAATGAGAATGGGCTATGAGCATGCAGCGGAGATTTTAGATGTTTTTCCTATTCTGGATAAATATCCAATTAAAAATGTTGCCATTCACGCACGTATTGGAAAACAGTTATATAAAGGCGGAGTTGATCTGGAAAGTTTTCAAAGATGTATAGATAGTACAGACCACAAACTTTATTATAATGGCGATATAACATCGGTTGCCAAGTTTAGGGAAATGAAAGAACGTTTTCCTTCTATTGATCATTTTATGATTGGAAGAGGACTAATTGCCGATCCGTTTTTACCGGGTATGATCAAAAATAACACTACGGAATATCCAAAAGACCGTTGGGAAATATTCTCGCAATTTCACGATACTATTTATAGACAATACGATGAGGCATTATCCGGACCAACCCCAATAAAAATGAAAATGCAAGGTTTTTGGGAATATTTTTCCCAGTCTTTTTCTAATCCGCACAAAACTTTTAAGAGGATAAAAAAGGCCAACAACCCTAGGGCATATCAGCAAGCGGTACGTGAAAATCTTAATGTGGGATAATGACGGCAGTATCGGTTATCTTTGCACTATCCATTTAAAATCACCTTGTGCAAGACCTTTTATTGATTACTCCCCCTTTTACGCAATTGAATACTCCATACCCAGCTACGGCGTATATTAAAGGGTTTTTGAATACAAAGAATATCACATCTTTTCAATCGGATTTAGGTATAGAGGTTATTTTAGCGTTGTTCAATGCAAAAACTTTTCAGCATCTTTTTGAAAAGGCAAACCGTGAACAATCTATAGTATCAGAAAATTGTCAACGTATATATGTACTCCGTAATGAATATTTGCAGACGTTGGACTCCGTTATACAATTTTTACAAGGTAAAAACGACACCTTGGCCAGACAGTTATGTACAGATAATTTTTTGCCTCGCGCATCTCGTTTTCAACAGTTGGACGATTTGGAATGGGCATTTGGCACTATGGGAATGCAAGATAAGGCCAAGCATTTGGCAACATTGTATTTAGAGGATTTGTCGGATTTTATTGTAGAGTGTATAGACCCTAATTTCGGCTTTAGTAGGTATGCCGAACGGTTGGGGCGTAGTGCCAATTCATTTAATGAGCTATATGAAAACTTACAAGCTAAACCTACTTTTATTGATGAGTTGACATTGTCCATTTTAGAGGAACGGTTAAAACTGGTAAACCCCAATTTGGTGTGCTTTTCTATACCTTTTCCCGGTAATTTGTACAGTGCTTTTAGATGTGCTCAATATATTAAAACAAATTACCCTACTATAAAGGTTGCCATGGGTGGCGGGTTTCCTAACACGGAACTACGTAGTGTAACGGATGTACGGGTGTTCCAGTTTTTTGATTTTATTTCCTTGGATGATGGTGAGCTTCCCTTAGAGTTAATACATGGGCATGTAGTTCATGGTGGCGGTGAGTTAAAAAGAACATTTGTGTTGGAAAATGATGCTGTCGTCTTTAAGAACGATAGTAATAAATTGGATTATAAGCAGCAAGATGTAGGAACACCGGATTATTCAGATTTATTTCTGGACCGGTATATTTCTGTCATAGAAATAGCCAACCCCATGCATAGTCTGTGGAGTGATGGCCGTTGGAATAAATTGACCATGGCTCACGGATGTTATTGGGGTAAATGCACCTTTTGCGATATTTCCTTGGACTATATTAAAATATACGAACCCGTTGCGGCCAGTATGCTGGTAGATAGAATTGAGACATTAATTGCACAAACCGGAGATACTGGTTTTCATTTTGTGGATGAGGCAGCGCCCCCGTCTTTAATGAAAGCTATGGCCTTGGAAATTTTAAATCGCAAATTAACGATTACGTGGTGGACCAATATCCGTTTTGAAAAAAACTTTACCCAAGACCTTTGTCATTTATTAAAAGCATCTGGTTGTATTGCCGTTTCCGGCGGATTGGAAGTTGCTTCTGACCGATTGTTACAGCTTATAGATAAAGGGGTAACGGTTGAACAGGTTGCACAAGTTACCCGCAATTTTACCGAGGCCAATATAATGGTACATTCCTATTTAATGTATGGCTACCCTACACAAACCGTTCAGGAAACCGTTGATAGTTTAGAAATGGTACGGCAGCTGTTTGAGCTGGGAATCATCCAATCTGGTTTTTGGCATCAATTTGCATTGACAGCGCATAGTCCGGTTGGTTTACATCCGCAAGAATATGGTGTAACGCCAAAACTAAAAGAGATAACCTTTGCCAATAATGATGTTGATTTTGTAGATACTACAGGTATTGATCATGCAATGTTCAGTTACGGGTTAAAAAAATCCCTGTTCAATTTTATGCATGAAATAGGGTTTGAAATGCCTTTGCAGGAATGGTTCGATTTTGAAATTCCGCCCACGAATATTGCACCGGATTATATTTATAATTGTTTACAGGAAGAAAACGTATTCAGTACAAAGCCCACCGCAAAAATTATCTGGATAGGACCAATGCCCATGACAAAAGAGCGTGTAAAGAAGAAAAAGGGTAGCCACTGGGAACAACTAATATTTAACTTTCATTCTAAGAACGATTTATATGAAATGGTTGTGGATAAGGATAAAGGGGAGTGGTTGTTGTCTACGTTAGAGAAGTTGAAACCAGCTAGAAAACCAGTAACTTTCGCTCAGTTAAAAAAAGATTACGAAACTGAATTGGAAGATTTTGAGTTGTTTTGGTATTCTAAACAAGTACTTGGTTTACGTGACCATGGTCTTCTAATTATCTAAGTGGCTGACTATGAAAAGTATATCCCCAAATATTATTGCTCTGCAAACTAAATATGTTGTAGGCTTTTCTCAAGAAATGAGTTTGGCCGAAAATAAAACTTTTGAACTTTGGCAGCGTTTTAGAGCGCAAAGTAAAGAGATTACCAATAGGTCATCTAGTGATTTTATATCGCTTCAAGAATATCCTCAAAATTATTTTCAAGAGTTTTCCCCAATTAAAAAATTTACAAAATGGGCGTGTGTTGAGGTTTCTGATGCACTGGTAATTCCAGATAAAATGAGTTCCTTGATCATTCCCAAAGGTCTATATGCGGTCTTTAATTATGTAGGAACGCCAGCTGACCCCGGTATTTTTCAATATATTTATGGGGAGTGGGTTCCTAACTCTGATTATAGGTTAGATGACCGGCCACATTTTGAAGTCTTGGGAGACAAGTATAAACCCAACGACCCCACTTCAGAAGAGGAAATATGGATTCCTATAACGACAAAATGAAAGCAACCAAAAAAGCACCTTGGTATTATTTATTGCTACTGATGTTGGCGGGGGAAAGTGTGTTCATTCTTCCTTTTATTCTTCAACGGGCTTTTAGGCCAACGGTTCTAAAGGTTTTTGAATTGGACAATGTAGCATTGGGCCTGTGCTTTTCGGTGTACGGCTTTGTGGCGTTGCTTTCTTATTTATTGGGAGGTCCGTTGGCAGATAAGTATCCACCACGAAAGTTAATTGCCATTGCGCTTTGGATGACCGCTTTAGGAGGTCTGGTCTTTGCTACTTTTCCAGATTATACCACACTTCAACTACTTTATGGCTTTTGGGGCTTTACCACCATATTTCTTTTCTGGTCGCCAATGATTAAAGCTACACGTATTTGGGGTGGTGAAAAAGACCAGGGCAAGGCATTTGGATTTTTAGATGGTGGTAGGGGGTTGGTAGGCGCCTTGTTCGGAACATTGGGGGTCGTTATTTTTGCTTATTTTCTTGAAACGGATTTAGAATTTGCCTCATTGCAGGAAAGTAGGTTTGCTTTTAGGTATGTTATTTTAACATCTTCGGTCATTGTTGGCTTGGTTGGTGTATTGGTTTGGTGTTTTATGAAATTGCCCAACTTAAATGAAAATAAGATTATTGTAGAGAAGATTACTATTTCGCAAATAGGCGAGGTATTACGTTTACCATCGGTATTACTATTAATGGTTATCATCCTGTGTGCGTATGTAGGATATAAAATCACCGATGTTTTTTCACTTTATGCACAAGATGTTATGGGGTTTAATCAAGTGGGATCGGCGCAGGTGGGTACTTTTTTATTGTTTGTGCGCCCGGTGGTTGGTGCAGTTATTGGTGTTTTGGCAGACCGTTCCAAGCCTATTTTATGGCTTTTTATCAGTTTTATAATTGCCTTTTTTGGGTCGGTTATTTTTGCCTTGGGTATCGTAGAAAATATTCCGTACCTATTATTTTTATTATCTATATTAATTGTTGCCATTGGGGTATTTTCTGCAAGGGCATTGTATTTTGCAGTTATGCAAAGTGGTAAAATTCCTTTAGTTTATACTGGTACTGCGGTTGGTTTAATTTCTTTGATAGGGTATACCCCAGATATTTTTGCAGGTCCGGCAATGGGTTATTTATTAGATGAATCCCCCGGATTAAAGGGTCATCAACAGGTATTTTGGATGCTGGCTCTCTTTTCTTTTTTTGGAAGTATTGCCGCTTATAAATATGTAAGACTTTATGGAAAGTAAGCTGGGCCAATTACCTAAACACCTTAACCTCTTAGTGTCAGGTATTATTGTTATTTGCGCGGGATTGGTCTATGGCGGACATCCTACGGTTTTAATGCCTATGATTTTAGATTATGAAGTTGACTCGTTAGAGTTGATGAATATGTTACGGGCCGTTATGGGAATTTATATTGGAATAGGCATTTTTTGGCTTATAGGTGCGTACAATGAAAAAGTATGGTACAGTGCTACTCTTTGTAATGTACTTTTTATGGGGGGAATCTCATTTGGGAGAATTATAAGTACAATCTTTGATGGCCTTTCAACACCATTTACACCTGCACTGTTTTTAGAACTTGTTTTCTTTGGATGGGGATTATTTAATTTAAAGCGATACAGGTAAATCCATCAAAAAATTTAGTATCCCCAGAATTTTTAAAAGTTCATCATTTTTATCTTTTCAGAAGTATAATTTCATTTTTTATAATACCTACATTTTTATAAGTATTAGTCCTTGGTTTACATCCCATTTACAATTTATAGGAAAATTTTCAGTTTAGTATAATATGTTTTTTGTTGTCTAACGTGTTCATTATTAACTGGATAAAAGGAATTTGTGAATCTAGTTTAATAATAAAATAGCTTTTTAGTAGCATCACGTCTTAAATAAATTCTATCAATCATCACTTATTAACACAACATATTATAGTTTCTTAAATACTTAAAATAATGCGACAAATTTTGGGACTCCTTGTTTTTATTATGACAATGACCACAACTAGTGCACAAGAATTCAGGGGAACATGGTTGGTGGACCATGGCGGCTTTGCGGACAATATTTCACCTAAAATTATTGGCAGCTCCCGAATGATGATTGATTTTGATACCAAGCTTATTAGTGATTTTGATACAAAGGGGGCATATCCTATTTCAATTAAATCTAAAAAGGGCAGAATTAAGGCAAAAGGTAAAAAGGGAAAGTTGATTTATAAGAAAACAACTCATAACACTATCCTGGTGCAAGGACCAAAGAAAACCAAATACAATCTAAAAAAACTAGAATTTATACATGATATAGACTGGAGTAAAGAAGATATTGAAGACTTTATTATAGAACAGCAATGTAATGCTACCAATGGTTTAGCGTTGAAATTCATGAATAAGTCCTATTCCACGGTAGGTGGCTCTAATTTCAATAGAGATTACTATAGTCTAAGTAATAAAAGTACTGGACGTACAGGATATTGGTTTGTACGTAAAATAGAAGGAAATGCTTTTATAGCAATAATGCTTGGTGACAATGAGCCTGAAAGTATTTTTCAGATTACCTCAATAACGTTGAATGGATTAAAATTACAGCCAGTGCTGGAATATGAGCAGCTCAAAAATTTAAAACTTATAACTACATGTCTATAATTAGTAGTAGATATTAATTTTAACTCACAGGGTGCGATTGGGAGGTAATATTGTATACTGGTTAAAAATCCAATTTCTTTTTACGAAGCTCAAAATTTTGTCCTAAATACACTTTTCTAACCATTTCATCTGCGGCCAGATCTTCTGGAATACCGGATTTTAGAATTCCCCCTTCAAACATTAAATAAGACCGTTCCGTAATTGCCAAGGTTTCCTGTACATTATGGTCAGTTATAAGAATACCTATATTTTTGTCTTTAAGTTGTGCTACAATACGTTGAATATCCTCCACGGCAACGGGGTCTACACCGGCAAAGGGTTCATCCAATAAAATGAATTTAGGGTCAGTTGCAAGGGCTCGTGCAATTTCTGTTCTTCTACGCTCACCACCGGACAAAAGGTCTCCTCGGTTTTTTCGTATATGCCCTAAACCAAACTCTTCTATGAGCGACTCCATTTTCATGTGCTGCTCTTTTTTGCTTAGTTTGGTCAATTGCAGGACACTTAAAATATTCTTCTCGATACTCAATTTTCTAAATACAGAGGCTTCCTGTGCCAAATAACCAATACCGTTCTGTGCGCGTTTGTACATAGGGAATTTGGTAATCTCCATATCATCTAACCAAATGCTGCCCCCATTGGGCTTAATAAGCCCTACTATCATGTAAAATGAAGTGGTCTTACCGGCACCATTGGGACCTAAAAGCCCAACGATTTCCCCTTGGTTGACTTCCAAGGAAATTCCTTTAACCACCCTACGACCTCTGTAGGACTTCATAATATTATCGGCACGTAACTTCATGGTCTCAAATCTATTAGTTATTGGTTGGTTAGAAAAGGAATTAGGGATTTTTTAACCTATTGGTTTTCTAATTCCTCCCAATATTCATAGGCTCGTCTTAAATGGGGTATAACAATGGTTCCGCCAATCAATGTAGCTATACTTAAGGTTTCCATTACTTCTTCTTTGGAAACACCTTCTTTATACGAGCTTTCTAGATGGTATTTTACACAATCGTCGCAACGTAAAACGGTAGAGGCTACAAGGCCCAACAATTCCTTGGTCTTTACGTCCAAGGCTCCGGCGGCAAACGCATTGGTATCTAAATTAAATATGCGCTTTACAATTTTATTGTTGTCCGCCAACAGCTTATCGTTCATTTTGGAACGATAGGCATTAAATTCTTCAATTTGGTTTGACATTGTTTTGTTTCTTTTTTTCTTTTTCAGCTTTCTTTCGTTCTTTTCTTAATACCATGGCAGAAATGTAAATACTTACCTGATAAAGAATTAACACCGGTATGGCCACTATAATCTGACTTGCTACATCAGGTGGAGTAATTACGGCAGATAATATTAAAACGATGACAAGCGCTATCTTTCTATACTTCCTCATGATGTCCGGCGTAACAAGTCCCACCTTTGTCAAAAAGAAAATAATTATGGGTAGTTCAAATAAGATGCCGCAGGCAATTACAGAAGCCCTTACGGTAGATATATAGGAGGCCAAATCAAACTCATTGGTTACTTCTGAACTAACTTGGTATGTACCTAAAAAATTAATGGATAAAGGAGCTACTACATAGTAACCAAAAAGGACTCCAAGGAAAAATAGCAAGGAGGCTATTAAAATAAATCCTCTTGAATTTCTACGTTCCTTCTCATATAATCCAGGACTAATGAATTTCCACATTTCATATAGCACATAAGGAAACCCTATGATAAAACCTGCCCATATAGAGGTCCAAATATGTGCGGAAAATTGTCCGGACATTAAACGACTTTGTATAGTGAACGGAAGTTTTTCGGCACAAAAAGCAGAATCAAATCCAAAAAAAGTGGCTACATCACAGAATAATTGATAGGTGGGGAAATTCATTTTTTTAGGTCCAAAAATGACCGTATCAAAAATAAAATCCTTCATTAAAAAAGCTACGGAACCTATTATTACAATGGCTAATGTAGATCGTATTAAATGCCATCTTAATTCTTCTAAATGATCAAGAAATGACATCTCGTTAGGGGGTGTTGCTGCTTTGGAACCCATTATAAAATACCTTCGTTTATTAAATTGTGTAAATGAATGACACCTACATAGGTATCATTTCTCATGGCCAATAACTGGGATATGCCTTTTTTCTGCATAAATTCCAAGGCCTTTATAGCTAGTGTGTCCGCAGGGATTGTTTTAGGGTTATGGGTCATAATATCATTGGCGGTCAACCCCTTTATGACATCATGTTTATTCAGCATGCGCCTAATATCACCATCGGTAACGATACCTACGACTTTTTCACCGTCTAGAACTGCTGTAACTCCAAGCATTTTCTTGGAAATTTCAACGATAACTTCCTTTACCTCTGCATTTTTTTGAACTTGTGGAACTTGATTCTTTTCCACCAAATCGGACACCCTTAAATATAGTCGCTTTCCTAATGAACCACCTGGATGGTATTTTGCAAAATCTGTACTTGTAAACCCTTTTATTTCCAATAAAACAATAGCAAGGGCATCACCCATTACCAATTGTGCCGTGGTACTCGTTGTAGGGGCAAGGCCGTTAGGGCATGCTTCTCTTTCTACAAAGGTGTTAAGAATAAAATCTGCCTGTTTGGCCAAAAAAGAGTTGGTATTGCCGGTCATGGCAATTAACTTATTGGTTCCTCTTTTGATCAATGGTACCAGCATTTTTATTTCTGGGGTATTGCCACTGTTAGATATACAAATGACCACATCATTCTCTTGTATGGTGCCCAAATCCCCATGAATGGCGTCACCCGCATGCATAAATATTGCAGGTGTTCCGGTGGAATTCATGGTGGCTACAATTTTTGTGGCCACTATGGCACTCTTGCCAATTCCTGAAATAATTACACGACCTTTTGCCTCAATTATACAATTAACGGCCATGGCAAAATCATCTGTTAACAGTGCGGAAAGATGGGCAATAGCATCGCGCTCTGTTTCTATAGTTTTTTTCGCCAAGTCAATAATGGTGTGCGTAGCTATCAATCTATTATTCAAATTATGGATTGTAATCCTAAAAGAATGTGTTATCTTTAAGATTACAAAATTAAACAAACTTAATTTTAAATGCCGATTATCGCATAAGAATTTAGAATCAACAAGCTTGGTCAATAATAATTTTGACCACTTATGAGTTTTAAAATAAGTAGTGCTCCCTTAAATATTAAATGTGACAGACAGTAAAGAATTTGATGATATCGATTTACATGCATCATTAAAAAAGTATTTCGGGTTTTCCCAGTTTAAAGGACTTCAAGAAGAAGTAATCAGAAATGTTTTAAAACGTAACAATACGTTTGTAATTATGCCCACCGGTGGTGGTAAATCACTTTGCTATCAATTACCTGCCCTTATGCAAGAGGGTACGGCAATTATAGTTTCCCCATTGATCGCATTAATGAAGAATCAGGTAGATGCCATCCGTGGCGTTTCATCGGAAAATGGTATTGCCCATGTTCTAAATTCCTCATTGAACAAAGGAGAAATAAAGCAAGTAAAACAAGATATAACCGAAGGTAAGACAAAGCTGCTCTATGTGGCGCCAGAATCGTTGACAAAGGAAGAAAACGTGGAGTTTCTACGGTCTGTGGTCATCTCATTCGTAGCCATTGACGAAGCCCATTGTATTTCTGAATGGGGCCATGATTTTAGACCGGAATACCGCAACCTTAAATCTATTGTGGAACGTTTGGGAGATGATATTCCTATCATAGGGTTAACGGCAACGGCCACCCCAAAAGTTCAAGAAGATATTATTAAGAACTTGGGAATTGGCGGGGCCAAACTTTTTAAAGCGTCGTTCAACCGGCCTAACCTTTTTTATGAAGTACGTACAAAGACAGAAAATATAGAAGCGGATATCATTAGGTTCGTAAAGCAAAACCCCGGTAAATCTGGAATTATTTATTGCCTAAGCCGTAAAAAAGTGGAAGAATTGGCACAAGTGCTTCAGGTAAACGGTATTAGTGCAGTTCCATATCACGCAGGGTTTGATGCCAAAACTAGGTCCAAATATCAAGATATGTTCTTGATGGAAGATGTTGAGGTGGTGGTGGCAACCATTGCTTTTGGTATGGGTATAGATAAACCTGATGTGCGTTTTGTTATTCATCATGACATTCCTAAAAGTATTGAAAGCTATTATCAAGAAACCGGTAGGGCCGGTAGGGATGGCGGTGAAGGCCATTGCTTGGCATACTATTCCTATAAGGATATAGAGAAATTAGAAAAGTTCATGTCCGGTAAACCTGTAGCGGAACAAGAGATTGGCAATGCTCTATTACAAGAAGTAGTTGCCTATGCAGAGACCTCCATGTCTAGACGTAAATTCATGTTGCACTATTTTGGTGAAGAGTTTGATGAAGTCAATGGAGAGGGTGCGGATATGGACGATAACACCAAAAATCCAAAGGAAAAGGAAGAAGCTAAGGACAATGTGTTGAAATTACTTAAGGTAGTTCAAGGCACCAGCGAGAAATTCAAATCCAAGGAAATTGTAAATGCCATTCGTGGTAAGACCAATGCAATAATATCCTCTCATAAAACCAATGAAAAGGATTTTTTCGGTATAGGATCGGATAAGGATAAAAGTTATTGGATGGCTTTGGTGCGCCAAACCTTGGTAGCAGGATTATTGCGTAAGGAAATTGAACAATATGGGGTGTTGCATTTGACAGATGCAGGGAAAGAGTTTTTAAATACCCCTGTTTCATTTATGATGACAAAGGACCATGTGTACAATGCAGAAAATGATAATGCAATTGTAGGTGCCGCAAAAAGTGGTGGTGTTGCAGATGAAGTTCTTTTAAAACAATTGAAGGACTTGAGAAAGGCGCAGGCCAAAAAGCTTGGAGTGCCGCCTTTTGTTGTATTTCAAGATCCTTCTTTACAAGATATGGCCTTGAAATATCCTATATCACATGAGGAGTTGTTAAACGTTCATGGGGTAGGTGAGGGTAAGGCCAAAAAATACGGGAAGCCATTTACTGCATTTATTAAAGAATATGTTGAGGAAAATGATATTGTACGGCCGGATGATTTGGTGGTAAAAAGTACCGGTGTTAATTCGGCTTTAAAACTATATATCATTCAAAATGTAGATAGAAAATTACCACTGTCAGATATTGCTTCTTCTAAAGGGTTAGAGATTCCTGAGCTGATCAAGGAAATGGAGCAAATTGTCTTTAGTGGTACCAAATTAAATTTAAATTATTGGATAGATGAGGTCTTGGATGAAGATCAGCAAGAAGAAATTCACGAATATTTCCTAGAAGCCGATACCGATAATCTTGAAGAGGCCATGACCGAATTTGATGGTGAGTATGAAGAGGAGGAACTAAGGTTGTACCGCTTAAAATTTATTAGCGAAGTCGCAAATTAAATTGATTGAAATTATCTTTTGCGCCCATTACGAATTTATCGTGATGGGCTTTTTTTTGCACTATCCTGACTGATATACTTTTTGATATTATATAATTATGTTTAATGTTCTTCTTAAAAAGTTGTTCATATAGTGGTGTGGATGTAGGTAAACTTGATTTTAATCATACTAATTATTCCATTATATATACTGGTTTATACGCCTTATATATAGTTTCAAATTATATAAGTTTATTTAAAAATTTTATGTTGTTTAACAAATTTAATAATTAATTAAACAATATTTAAGAGTTTATTGATGGGTAAGGCACTACATTTACATCAATCTAAAAAAAATAGAACTATGAAAATTTTAAAAATCACAATGTTTAGTGCGTTGATGTTGTTCATTTCTACTTCCTATTTACAGTCTCAAACGATTGTAGGAGTAGCAGCAGGTAACGAAAATTTTACAACACTTGTTGCGGCGGTTAAAGCGGCAGATTTGGTGGAGACTTTAAATAGTGAAGGGCCCTTCACCGTTTTTGCACCGGTAAATAGTGCTTTTGATGCTTTGCCAACAGGTACAGTTGATAATTTATTGAAACCGGAAAGTAAGGATGCATTAACCGGAATTTTAACTTATCACGTGGTTGCGGGTAATTACATGGCGGCTGATGTAATGAATGCAATTAAAGGTAACAATGGAGCTTTTACCGTAAAAACAGTACAAGGGGATTCAATTACCCTTAGTTTGAGTGGTGATAAGGTGATGTTGAAAGATGCGAATGGTAATATGGCGACTGTTATTATGACTGATGTTGCGGCTAGCAATGGTGTTATACATGCTATTGATACCGTTGTTATGCCTAAATAAGTTAAGTGTTTAAGATAAAAAAGCCCTATCTGAATTTAGATAGGGCTTTTTAATATATTCCGTTTAAGGTTTTGAAGCGCGATTTAAATTGGACTTGTCTCTTCTTAATTGTCTTTGAATTTTCTTTATAGCAGATTCAATGGACTTCTCAGGTTCAATAATATTGTACTCTCCCCAGAAATTAGGGTCGGCAAAACCAATGGCTTCATCACTTAGGATGATTGAGGATTTAATTCTGTCCCTGGTCTTAGGAATGCTGTTTTCAAAATTTTCTTCCCAATCGGTAATAGCCATTTCACAACTCATACTGTAGACGGAATTAAAAAGGCGTTTGTCCCAATTGACCTTAAACTCTAACAATACATTACTGTACCCATAATACCATTTACCATCTTTCTCCCTATAATCTACCCTATACGAAACATCCGTTGGCCAAACCTCTGCATTTTTTGGCTTTCTACGAACAAACATTTGAGAGGCCAGTCTTTTATCGGTAATATTCAACGAGTAAATGGCACTGGTCAGAATTTTGTTTTCTGCATCTATATAAAGTTTACCGGTATAAAGAGGGTCTAAAATTTCTTCTTTTTGTTTGAAGTCAATAACATAGATTAATTGGTCGTTTACCCTTGTAGAGGTATTAAAGGCAAAATCATAATAGGGCAATGTTTCTGGAGTGAAAATATAATCAGGATACTTGACCATGTCAACGAACAAGGTGTTAAAGGGGCCGCCTTGCAGTTTTAAGGCTACTGTATCCAGTTTGTTATAATCCGTACTTTTTCTGGCTTTATAAAGTTCTAAAGCATCTTTCTTGTTAGAAGAATAGGGAGCTTTGTAAATATTTACGACAGCCTCTGATAAACTAACATTTGTTCTCCTTTTTTTAATGGTCTCACGATAAAATGCCGTCATCACGGTACTTTCGTTGAGGTAATTGGTGCCCTTTTTGTTCAATACCTCCTTGACCAAGGTCTCTGCGTCATTTGGCGCATCTATTCGTGCTTCTGAAAGGGCCATGGCAAACTCTTCCATAGAAATCTTGTTTTTTTTGGCCTCCAGTTGTGAGATGGGAAATTCCTTGGTCTTGTACCCTAAAAAGGCGACCACCAAATTACGGTCTTTAAAATCTGAAGGCACTTTGAGTGCAAACTCACCTTCAGAATTGGTTATTGTACTTACATTGGTGCCTTTAATACTTAAAGTGGCAAATACCAAAGCTTTGTTGGTATTGCTGTCTACAACCTCACCGGTATATTCGGTGAAATCACTTGTTTGTGCCTGTAAATAATTAGCGCTAGCGGCCAAAAGTAGCACCCAAACTAATATATGGCCCAGTTTTTTTGAGTTAAACATGATATATGGTTCTTTGAAATTAAGTGTAATTTTTATATAAGATAATGTTTTTCAGTGAAATAGCCTATATATTTAACATGGTTTCACTGGGGTCATTAGAATTTTAATGCACTCTTTTCCGGTAATTATGTTATTGTCCGTCGAAAGTTTTGGAAGAGGAACTGACCAACCTGTTGATTTCGTTTAACTCTTCTTCCGTAAGGTCTCTCCATTTTCCTACCGGGACATCTAAATGCACGTTCATGATCCTTATGCGTTTTAGTTTTTTTACCCTGTAATCAAGGTAGTCGCACATTCGTCTAATTTGCCTGTTTAAACCTTGGGTAAGGATTATTCTAAATTGATATGTGCTTACTTCAAACACCTCACACTCTCTTGTTACGGTATCCAGTATGGGAATGCCCTTGCGCATTTTAGCTAAAAAATCCTTGGTAATAGGTTTATCCACGGTTACGAGATATTCTTTCTCATGATTGTTCCTGGCGCGTAGAATTTTGTTGACGATATCACCATCATCCGTAAGGAAAATAAGTCCTTCACTTGGTTTGTCCAACCTGCCAATTGGAAAAATCCGCTTTGGGTAATTGATGAAATCAATAATATTATCTTTTTCTACTCCGGTATCCGTAGTACAAACTATACCAATGGGTTTGTTGAATGCCAAATAGACATTTTTTCCTTTAGGTCCTTTAATGAGCTCCCCATCTACTTTAACAATATCATCTGCACCTATTTTGGTTCCCATTTCTGGAATTTTACCGTTTATGGTAACCCTACCTTGGTCTATTAATTTGTCCGCTGCCCTACGTGAACAATAACCTGCTTCACTTAAGTATTTGTTGATTCTGGTTTTATTGCCGTTGTCTTGCATACTTTTTCTTTATCACTATTATTTTCTCTTAAGCTCCTCGGCATATATTTCACGCCCTAGTTGGGCCAGAAAAGGTATGCCAATTTCTTCAAACTCATAATGGTCGTTATTGAAAATACCATCTTGGTTGACCAAAATTGTTGCGGTCAGTAGAAATTCTACATTGTTCAAGCTATCTTTTATATAGGCACAATCGGTAACGGTACCGTATGCAAAGCCTACTTTATTATAAATTTTTAATGTTGGTGGTATTTTTTCTTTGGTATCGCCATGCATAAAAAATTTACAATATCCGTCATGATAAATGTTTTGGTCATAGCCAACGTTTCTGGGTACGGTGGACATTGCTTTGAGTATAAGTTCACGTTGTTCATTGCCAATGTGAAAACGTTCGTTTGGTTTAAATTTTTCCGGAAATATGATTCGTTTTAAAATTGAATGTAATGCGGATACCGGAAGATAATTTTTTATACTGAAGTCAAAAGGTTCTTTTACTAGGCCATCATCGTCCATGTAGCCCAAACCTTTTTTAATGCCTTTTAGTTTCAGCGGCTCAGGATTGGTGTTGTAACTAGGTACGGACATTCCGGTTGTGGAATCGTTTAAATAAATGACCAAAGGCTTGGTTCGCAAATCTTCTGAATGGTAGCCCAGTCTGTGAGAAATGCGGACAGGTGCTATGTTTTTTTCCTTTAAGGAAGCATTAATGGCGTTTTGGCCAAGTAGTTCAAATAAACGATTGTTGGCCAAATTATCGCTCACCGCAAATATCTCCGTAATATCTTGGGCTACCGTACTCTCTATTGTATCGCCCTCTACATAATATTTGGTATGTACGTTTAGCGTATCCGTTTTGTAGAGCCTTTCTAGAGCCAATAACGCAACGGGAAGTTTTACGGTACTTGCAGGGTAGAAATACAGACTGTCATTTACCTGAAAATCATAATCGGTTAATATGATGCTGTCCTTTAGTCGGTCTATTTGCGAGTATCTTATCTGTACCTCATACTTGGCAAGACTATCCATGACCACTCTTATATTGGGGTGTTCAGATGCCAGTGCTTTTTCCAGTGCATTAGCGTCTACGCGGTCATTTGTGCATGACAGTATTTCAAAGGCCCATACAAGTAATATGCTAATTCTCAATTATTGAATATTAAGGTTCGTATATTTCGCCACGATGTGGTCTTAAAGTATCTCTAACGGAAATCATTTCCTGTTCTTCAACGACCATAAACGCTATGCTGTGCATGTCGTTCAATTCCTTATACCCCGTAATATCAAGTGCAGTGCCTTCTATGGCTATAAACTCCTTTAAATGTATAACGTGGTGTTCTGCCGTTTTTAAAGCGGCAGGACCTTTAAAATCCCATATCAACTTAATCTTTCTGTCCAAACTAGCGCTGTTTTGCATTGCGTTTATGGGTGCAAATTTACCTAAATTTCACTTGGTAAGACGCGCTACGATCAAAGAGATTGTCTACTATCGGTTTAATGTTTTAAATTGATAATTAGAGGATTATTATTCAAGAAGATTTAAAAAAATGTGTTAAGTAAATCATTTTGCGTTTGCACACGAGAGTGTAATTGCTATTTTTGCTCGATGTTTTTTATCAAAATAAGAATGCAAATGAAAAATATATACCCTTTTATTTTGTTGGGTGTGTTTTCATTGGTCTTTATTTCTTGTGCTAAACTATTTAAAAAAGAAGAGGATAAAAAACCCTTGGCAAGGGTAGGAGATTCCTATTTATACGAAGAGGATATCCAAGCATTGCTTACCGAAAACATGAGTAAGGGAGATAGCGCCTCCTTCGTGTCCAATTACATAAACAATTGGGCTTCCAAGCAATTATTGTTATCCAAGGCAAAAATTAATCTATCCGAAGAAAAATTGGCGCAGTATAATGTTCTGGTAGATGACTACCGTACAGACTTGTATACTAGAGCTTATAAAGAAGCGTTGATGACAAGGGCAACGGATTCGGTTATTACTGATGTACAATTGGCAGACTTTTACGAACAGGGTAAGGAGAATTTTAAATTAAAGGAAAGAATTGCAAGAATTAGGTTCGTAGGTCTTCCTAAAGGTTTTTTGGATAAGGATGAGGTGTCAAAAAGATTACGAAGATTTGAGGAAGAGGATGTTCGCTATTTAGATTCAATAGGGGTACAGTTCAATAAATTAAATTTTAATGATTCCATTTGGGTGCGTTTCACCAGAATTTTCGAGGAAATACCACCAATTACAATTGATAATGCCGATAAGTACTTAAAAAATTCACAATTTTTTGAATTGGAGGATTCGATCGGGGTATATTTGGGTAAAATTGAAGAAACAAAGGATATTAATGATATAGCTCCTTTGTCATTTATTAGGCCTACCATAGAGCAAGTTTTATTAAGTCGCAGAAAAATGAACTACCTGCGCAAATTAGAAACTGAATTATTAGATGAAGCAATCAAGGATAAAGAATTTGAAGTTTTTGAAACTAAGAAATAGTATGTTTATTGGTGCGCTAGCACTTATGACAGGTGTAGTCAATGCACAGGACTCCATACCAACAGAAATAAACGGAGGCATGGAATCTACAGAGGAGGCAAATAACGATAAGGGTACTGCCAACAATTTTAAGCGTGTAAAACTAGATGGTATTGCAGCGGTAGTAGGTGATTATGTTATTTTGGATTCCGATATCGAAAAAACTTTGATCGACCTTAAAAGCCAAGGTGCATCGGCAGATGATATTTCTCACTGTAGTCTATTGGGTAAATTAATGGAAGACAGGTTGTATGCAAACCAAGCGGTACAAGATAGTATTTTGGTTTCTGATGATGAGGTCAACGCCACTGGTGACCGTCAATTACAATCCTTGGTACAACAAATTGGCTCCATGGAAAAAGTCTTGAAATATTATAAAAAAGAGGACGAGGCCAGTTTTAGGGAAGAATTATATAAAATAAACAAATTGCGTATGCTATCTGAACGTATGCAGCAAGATATCATAAAGGAAATAGAAATTACCCCAGAAGAAGTACGTCAGTTTTTTAATAAAATACCTGTAGATGAGCGACCTGTTTTTGGGGCAGAACTGGAAATAGCGCAGATTACCAAAGAACCCAAGCCTTCAGAAGAGGAAAAACAAAAGGTAATAGATAAATTAAACCAGATCAAGGCAGATGTGGAAGATAATGATGCCAGCTTTAGTGTAAAGGCTATTTTATATTCCCAAGATCCCGGTTCTAAATCCAAAGGTGGCTTTTATAGTATTACCAAGGATACCGGGTTTGATAAAACTTTTAAAGATGTTGCCTTTAGTCTTAAGGAAGGGGAGGTATCTGAACCGTTTGAAACTATTTTTGGTTATCATATTATTTATATTGAAAAAATAAGAGGTCAAGAACTGGATTTAAGACATATTTTGGTCCAGCCTGAAATTTCACAAGAGGTATTGCAAGAGGCCAAAGAGGAATTGGATAGTATACGTCAAAAAATTATCAACAAGGAATTTACTTTCGCAGAAGCGGCTCTTAATTTTTCTGATGAAAAAGAAACAAAATTCGATGGCGGACTTTTGAGAAATCCACAGGATTTTAGTTCTCGTTTTGAGTTGACAAAAATGGATCCAACTTTGTATAATCAAGTACAGGGTTTAAAGGATAATGAAATAACCCATCCTGTTCTGGAGCAAGACCCTAGGGGTGGAGCACCTAAGTACAAAATTTTAAAGATTACGAATAGGTATGATGAGCATGTAGCTGATTTTGCCAAGGATTACACCAAAATTCAGGAACTTGCACTTACTGAAAAGAAATATAACGCCATTAAAGAATGGATGGACGAGCATATTAAGGAGACCTATATAAGTGTAAACGATGACAATAAGGATTGTGAATTCGCTAACAACTGGATAAAGGAATAATATATGTCAGATGTTGCCGCTATAGAGCGCCTTGTTGAAAAACATGCAGCTTTAAAAAAGGAAATAGCCAAAATTATTGTAGGCCAAGATGAAGTTATAGAGCAAATTCTTCTTTCTATTTACGCTGGTGGCCATTCCTTGTTGATAGGTGTGCCAGGATTGGCCAAAACATTAATGGTTAATACCATTGCTCAAGCCTTGGGCCTTAATTTTAAAAGGATACAGTTTACTCCGGATTTAATGCCCAGTGATATTCTAGGAAGTGAAGTGCTGGACCAGAATAGGAATTTTAAATTTATTAAAGGTCCTATTTTTTCTAATATTATTTTAGCGGACGAAATTAATAGGACCCCTCCTAAAACCCAAGCGGCACTTTTAGAAGCTATGCAGGAAAGAGCCGTTACTATAGCCGGGCACCAACACAAGTTAGAATTGCCATACTTTGTATTGGCTACACAAAACCCTATTGAACAAGAAGGAACATATCCATTGCCAGAGGCGCAATTGGACCGTTTTATGTTTGCCATAGAGTTAAAATACCCTTCCATAGAAGAAGAGATTTTGGTCGTTAAAAATACTACGGCAGACCATAAAAGAGAGATTGCTCCTTTGTTCAATGCCAATGAGATAATTGCGGTCCAAGATTTAATTAGGAGAATACCAGTTGCGGACAACGTAGTAGAATACGCTGTTAAATTGGTCAACAGTACACGACCAAATTTACCTACGGCGACAGACTTTGTAAAGCAGTATTTAGATTGGGGTGCAGGTCCAAGGGCTTCGCAAAATTTAATTCTTGGTGCCAAGGCCAATGCCGCGATCAATGGAAAATTTTCACCGGATATAGAAGATGTTCATGTGGTGGTAAAGGGAATTTTGCGACATAGAATTATAAAAAATTATAAGGCGGAAGCCGAGGGTATCTCAGAGGAAGATATCATTGATAAATTATTGTAATTCCTTTTTTCTTCTTAATCGATTGCGTCATTTTTTGCAGCATATGAATCCTAATGCGTATAATTAGATTCATAATTTGTAACCATTTGTGAAAAAGCGATCAATCATACTTAATTAATTTTAATTCCGTTATAGATTTTCTTAAATTTACCGAATTGCGTTAACTTAAAATAACTAAAGAATGGCATTTGATATTGATATGATAAAAGAGGTTTATGCCAATATGGCTAAACGTGTTGATGAAGCAAGGAATATTGTAGGGAAACCTCTTACTCTTTCTGAGAAAATTTTGTACTCCCATTTATGGGATGGTACGCCTACAAAGGCATTTACCAGAGGTAAGGATTATGTTGATTTTGCTCCGGATCGTATTGCATGTCAAGATGCAACTGCGCAAATGGCTCTTTTGCAATTTATGCAAGCCGGTAAACCAAAGGTTGCCGTGCCAACAACAGTGCACTGTGATCACTTAATACAGGCTAAAAGCGGTGCTACAGCAGATTTAAAATCTGCGAATTCTACCAGTGCGGAAGTTTTTGATTTTCTTGAATCTGTATCTAATAAATATGGAATAGGATTTTGGAAACCGGGAGCGGGTATTATACACCAGGTTGTTTTGGAAAACTATGCATTTCCAGGAGGAATGATGATCGGTACGGATTCACATACCGTTAATGCAGGTGGTTTGGGAATGGTTGCCATTGGTGTTGGTGGAGCAGATGCCGTAGATGTTATGGCCGGTATGGCATGGGAACTTAAATTCCCAAAATTAATTGGTGTTAAGTTAACAGGAACTATTTCTGGATGGACCGCACCAAAGGATGTAATTTTAAAGGTTGCCGAGATTTTGACCGTAAAAGGTGGAACGGGAGCTATAGTGGAATATTTTGGACCAGGAGCTAAGTCATTATCATGTACCGGTAAAGGTACCATTTGTAATATGGGTGCTGAAATTGGGGCCACAACCTCCACTTTTGGTTATGATGAGTCCATGGAGCGCTATTTAAGAGCTACCGATAGGGCTGATATTGCCGATGCAGCAAATAAAGTAAAAGAACACCTTACCGCAGACGCGGAAGTGTATGCTAATCCTGAGCAATATTTTGATGAAGTTATTGAAATTGACCTGTCTAAACTTACACCTTTATTGAACGGACCTTTTACGCCAGATCTTTCTACCAAAGTAGGAAGCGATATGACGGAGAAAGCTACTGAGCATGAATGGCCATTGGCTGTTGAATGGGGCTTGATCGGTTCTTGTACCAATTCTTCTTATGAAGATTTGTCTAGGGCATCTTCTATAGCGCAACAGGCAATTGACAAAGGATTGAAAATGAAGGCTGAATTGGGAATTAATCCTGGTTCTGAACAAGTACGCTATACAGCGGATCGTGATGGTATTTTAGGGATATTTGAAAAATTGGACGCTAAAATATTCACCAATGCTTGTGGGCCTTGTATAGGACAATGGGCACGTTATAGCGATCCTAAAAATGCTCCTAAGAACAGTATTGTACACTCCTTCAATAGAAACTTTGCAAAACGTGCAGATGGTAACCCTAATACCCATGCATTTGTTGCCTCTCCAGAAATAACGGCTGCTATAGCTATTTCCGGTAGGTTGGATTTTAATCCGATGACGGACAAACTGATCAATGAAAAAGGAGAAGAAGTTATGTTCGATGAGCCAACTGGATGGGAATTACCTCCAAAAGGTTTTGAAGTAGAGGATGCCGGATATCTTGCACCAGATGAAGATGGTTCTGGAGTTGTGGTTAAAGTTGCACCTGATTCAGAAAGGTTACAATTATTAGAACCTTTTACTCCTATAAAGGATGAAAGTTTAATGGGCGCAAAATTATTGATAAAGGCATTTGGTAAATGTACAACGGATCATATTTCCATGGCTGGACCTTGGTTGCGTTTCCGTGGGCATTTAGATAATATTTCAAATAACTGTTTGATCGGTGCGGTGAACGCCTTTGGGCATAAGACCAATATGGTGAAGAACCAAATAACCGGTGAGTATGGTGGTGTACCGGATACTGCACGTGCTTACAAGGCAGCTGGTATCAGAAGTATAGTTGTTGGTGATCATAATTACGGTGAAGGTTCTTCACGTGAGCATGCAGCTATGGAGCCACGCCATTTAGGTGTTGCCGCTGTTATTGTAAAATCATTTGCCCGTATTCATGAAACGAACCTTAAGAAACAAGGAATGTTAGGACTTACGTTTGCAAATGAGAGTGATTACGACCTAATACAGGAAGATGACACATTCAACTTTATCGATATTGCAGAATTTGCACCGGATAAACAATTGACTATTGAAGTTGTTCATGCAGATGGGAGTAAAGATGTAATTAAGGCTAACCATACCTATAACGATGCTCAGATTAGATGGTATAGAGAAGGGTCTGCGCTTAATGTAATCAAGAAAGAAAACGCGGCATAAACAATCGTTAAAATAAACACATAAAACTCCTGATAATATTCAGGAGTTTTTTAGTTTTGGGACCTAGCTAAATTTAATGAAAAAGCAAACTGTTTTTACCTTATTGATCATTGCCTTTGTACTGTCATTCTTTGTGACCCCCTTGGGCGATTTTAGCAAAATACAGTTAAATAGAATTTTTGCTACTTCCCCCACCATTATAAAGGCGGAAAATAGAGGAAGGATTACAAATTACGATTGGAAATTAAAAGATAGTGAATGGAAATTCTTCAATTTCCAGGAGGCAAAGGGCAAAGTAGCCTTCATTACATTTTGGACTTCTTGGCATATGCCGTCACAAGCGCAGTTAAAGGATGTTCAATATCTTTACGACATGTATGGTGATCAAATAAAATTCTATGTGATTACTAATGAGGAAAGAGCTCCAGTAGAGCTGTTCATGGAAAAGGAGGGATATACTTTTCCAGTGACCTACCAAATCATTGGTGAACCAAGTCCAATTTCATTATTAAAGCCACCGGGTTCATATGTCATTGATAAAAATGGCTACATTGTTATCCATCAAAATGCAATAGCGGACTGGGACAATAATAAAGTAGATAGACTTTTTGGGCAATTGATTGCTGAATAACAATTACCGAGAACTTCTTGCTATTACTTTTTAAAATATTTAAAGGGTACGAACAGCATGCCAAAGCATTCGCCATCATCTTTACCTAAATGCTTATGATGCATTTTATGGGCTCTTCTAACCCCTCTACTATACCAATTGTTTGCGTTTCTAAAAAGCTTAAAACGTTGATGTATAAAAATATCATGTACAAAAAAATATGCTATTCCGTAGGCTAAAATACCAAACCCTGTTGGGTAGCCGTACCAAGAGCCATTTGCACCGGAATAAAATAAAGCCATACTTACTATAGCATAAAAAATAAAGAAAGCATCATTTCTTTCAAACCATGAGTCGTGGTCCTTATGATGATGGTCTTTATGTAGGCTCCAAAGAAAGCCGTGCATAATATACTTATGGGTAAACCATGCCATAAATTCCATGGTCAAAAAAGTTCCTATAAAAAGTAATATCCAAATAATTACGTCCATTAAACCAAATTCATTTTATATTTAACATAAGACCTTGCCAAAAGGCCAAATTTTTGATAGTTAGGTACTCTAATACGAGCGTTCTTAATTTCCAACGACGGTGTTTTCTGTAATTTTTTAAGCAGTTTAAAATAATATTTATAAGCAGTGTAGACACCAAATTTTGCCTCTGCGGGTAAATTGATGATACCGCTGTAGCCTAATTTGAAATCGGCTTTGATTTCTTCAACGATTCTTTTTTTGGAATGCTCGTCCAATTCCTTAAGGTTGGTATTAGGAAAGTAGGAGCGGTTCAATTGTTCAAAATCTGCTTTTACATCACGTAAGAAATTAACTTTTTGAAATGCCGACCCCAAGGCCATAGCAGATAATTTTAAGCTTTCGTATCTCTTTACATCCCCTTTTACGAATACTTTTAGGCACATTAAGCCTACTACATCGGCAGAGCCGTAAATGTACTCTTTGTATTCTTCATCTGTACGGTATATATTCTTGACCAAATCCATTCGCATACTCTTCATAAAGGAATCCACTAAATGTATTGGGATATCATACGTATGAAAGGTGTGTTGAAAAGAATTTAATATAGGGTTTAGACTAATTCTGTTCTGGAGTGCATTTTCCAAGTCCTGTTCAAATCTATCAAATAAAGACTCCTTGTCATAATCGTGAAAGGTATCAACAATTTCATCTGCAAAACGTACAAAGCCATAAATATTATAGATATGGCCGCGAATAGATGTGTGTAGCATCTTTGTGGCCAAGGCAAAAGATGTGCTATACCGTTCTGTGACGGTTTTGCTACATTCATACGATACAAGGTCAAATGTTCCTTTCATGTACTAAACTAATTATGGTTTGTAATTAATTCTGACACTAATTTCCCGGAAATCAAAGCTGGTGGAACTCCGGGTCCAGGAACAGTCAGTTGTCCTGTAAAATATAAATTCTTTACTTTTTTACTTTTTAAATTGGGTCTTAAAAATGCAGTTTGGGTCAAGGTATTTGCCATGCCATAAGCGTTGCCTTTATAAGAATTATATCGCTCAATGAAATCTTTAACGCAAAATGCTTCCTTGAATATAATATTATTTCTAATCTTTTGCCCAGTTCTTTCCTCAAATCTGTCCATTATCATATCAAAATATTGATTCCTTAATTCTGGGGTATCTTCCAAATTGGTTGCTATGGGGACAAGAAAAAATCCGGCTTCGTTATTTTTCGGTGCCATAGTCTCATCTGTTACGGATGGGAAATTCGCATAAAATAATGGGTTGGTAGGCCATTTTGGATGGTCATAAATTTCTTGGGCATGCAGTTCAAAATCCGTATCAAAAAAAAGGTTATGGTGCTCTATGTTCTTCAATTTGGTATTAAAACCAATATAGAACAGTAAGGAAGATGGGGCAAAAACTTTTTTGTCCCAGTATGCTTCACTATACTGTCTATTTTCTTTAGGTAGTAGTTGTTCCGTATGGTGATAATCTGCACCACTTATAACTTTATCGGCCTTATAAAACTCACCTTTGCAAAATACTCCTTTAACGCGGTTGGTATCAACTTCAATGGTATCTACAGGACTATTGGTGTGGATAGTAACACCCAATTCCAAGGCCAGATTTTCCATAGCCTTGATCACTTCATACATACCTCCTTTGGGGTGCCATGTGCCCAGGCCAAAATCAGCAAAATTCATAAAATTGTAGAATGACGGAGTATTGCTTGGTTTGGCTCCAAGAAACAATACAGGAAATTCTAAGGTTGATATCAATTTATGATTTTTGAACGACTTTCGTACTTGAGAGCTTATTGTTTTAAAGAATTGGTCTACTTTTAAGATAGTTTCTTTTGTGACCAACTCTAATGGAGACAGGCCGGGTCTTAACACAATCTTATTAATGGCAATATCATAATTTTCTTGTGCTTTATCAATAAACTTCTTTAACGCTATGGAACTTCCTTTTTCAATTCTTTCAAATTCTTCGCAGATTTTGTCCATAGTATCACCAATGGTTACTATATCATCGGCAAAAAATATTTTATAGGCAGGGTCCAATTTTTCAAGTTGATAATAATCTGTTGTACGTTTATTAAAATCAGCAAAAAATTTATCGAATATATCGGGCATCCAATACCAACTAGGGCCCATGTCAAAGGTAAATCCTTCCTTTTTAAATTGTGATGCGCGACCACCTACACTGTTGTTCTTTTCAAAAATGGTAACATTATACCCATCTTTTGCTAGATAGCATGCCGCGGACAAGGATGAAAAGCCAGAACCTATTACAATACAATTTTTGCTCATTAATGGTTCTTTTATAATTGATTCACCAAATTGTCAATAGAAGAAAAAGTTTTGCAATAAGCAGGTTGGCTAGCTTCATCTATATACCTTGTTTGCCTACCAAGTAACCATAAATTTGGATTGTGGTAATTGGATACCAGTTCGTCAAAATCCTGCAAATATTTATTTACCCGGTCTTTTTCTGGAAACACCGTAAAGTAGGATATAAAATGAACGTTATCAAAATACTTTAAAATATCCTCTAGGTTTTCTATAGGTATGGTAGGACCTAAATAAATACATTTATACCCTTTCAATAAAATTTCATAATTAACGTAGAGCAATCCAATTTCATGAATTTCATTGTCGGGCAAGAAAGCTACAAAGACCTTGTCATTTTTAACGGGACTTAAGTGTTGTAACTTTTCCGTGTTCAAAAGGATTTTTTGTTTAATTAAACTACTTATAAAATGCTCATGTGCGGGACTAATGGTATCCGTTTGCCATAAAAGACCTAATTCATTAAGTAGCGGTACAAAAGTCTCCTTGAAAATTTCCCTGAACGAGTTTTCGCCCAAGAGGGCATTATATGTATTAAAGAACATGGTCTGGTCAAAATTGATCATTGCCAGTTTAAACGCATTGATTGCATGGCTTTCATGACTATGTTTAGCTACAATTTCTCTAACAACATAAGCAATTTCACCTTCTGGAATTTTTGCGATCTTGGAAATTTTTTGACCGTTATTGTAAAGCAAAGTTACATTGAGTAATTTCTGAAGGCTGCTTAGGCTGTAGGTACGTATATTGGTATCTGTACGTTCTGGCTGTAACAGATTATACCTTTTTTCCCAAATTCTAATGGTGTGTGCTTTAATACCAGAAAGATTTTCCAAATCCCTAATACTAAATTGCTTTTTTACATTGTTCATGTTTTTTGTAAAATAATTAAACAAACTTACAATTATTTGTTTAACGAAGGATAATGTAGAAGTTAAATTTATCAAAATAAAAAAGGTTAGATGTCACATCTAACCTTTTCGTGCCCACGACTAGATTCGAACTAGCACGTCCTTGCGAACACTACCCCCTCAAGGTAGCGTGTCTACCAATTTCACCACGTGGGCGTTATTTTATAATAGATGCGCAAATATAGAAACCTATCCTGCATTTTAAAATATATTGACCACAATTAATTATTTAATTCCTATTCTGGTTTTTTGGTAAAATTATCTAGGGTTAAAAATTAAAGAAGCGTATAATGTATTTATCTTACAGGCTATATTTATTAGAATATACTCCATATTTATCAGGTAATTGTTGGTAAGTGTGGATAATGGGGTAATATAATATTAGGTATGGTTAATATATAGATATTCCCCACGGAGCTTTAACATTACTTTTACGTATCAAAAAAAAAATAGAATATGAGTATAGAATGGAAAGGTGTCATGCCTGCGGTAACCACAAAATTTACTGCCAAAGATGAATTGGATTTAGATTTGTTCGCAATCAATATTAATGCCCAATTAGATGCCGGTGTTAGCGGAATTATACTGGGAGGTACTTTAGGTGAGGCCAGTACCTTAACTTATGATGAGAAAAAAGTATTGATGAAAGAAACCGTTAACCTTGTAGAAGGTAAGGTACCGGTAATCATCAATATCGCAGAGCAAACTACTAAAGGTGCAATACATGCTGCAGAAGTGGCAGAAGAGTGTGGGGCTACGGGTTTAATGATGCTGCCTCCTATGCGCTACAAGGCCAATGACTATGAAACCGTAACGTATTTTAAAGAAACGGCAAAAAGTACCGATCTACCCATTATGATCTATAATAATCCTATTGACTATGGTATTATGGTAACCATGGATATGTTAGAGGAGTTGACCGAATGTGACAATATACAGGCGGTTAAGGAATCTACCCGTGATATTTCCAATATTACCCGTATAAAATCTAGATTTGGAGAGCGTTTAAAGGTTTTGACCGGTGTGGATACCCTAGGGCTGGAAAGTACTCTTATGGGTGCCGATGGATGGGTAGCCGGATTGGTTTGTGCCTTTCCTGCTGAAACCTGCGCTGTTTTTGAACTGGCTAAAGCCGGTAGAATAGCCGAAGCATTGGAAATTTATAGATGGTTCTTACCTTTATTGGAGCTGGATATTAGTCCGCAATTGGTACAAAATATTAAAATGGCAGAGGTTGCCACGGGTATAGGGAGTGAGTTTGTAAGGGCCCCACGTTTACCGTTGGTAGGTAAGGAGCGTGAGAGAGTTGCAGCCGTTATAAAAGACGGAATGGCATCTAGACCTGTATTGCCGGACTATAAAGGAATCAATTAATTGATGAGATATAATTGAATATCACTATATCATTGGTATAGTGATATTTTTATAAAGAACGGGATTTTTGCTAATGTTCTTTTAACTTACACTAGTACTGCAAAATAGAAGATATGATAAGTGGAAAAAATTTGATAGGAAGTAAAATGTCTGCCAATGGGGAGAAAACCTATAGAACATTCAACCCTATTGCGAACCAAGAAAATGAGTGGATATTTAACGAGGCAACAACAGCAGAAATTAATGAAGCGGTTGCATTGGCTCATGAAGCTTTTAAGGAATACAAAGATGTTTCGGGAGAAAAAAAGGCTGAATTTTTAAATTCGATCGCTTCGGAAATAGAGGCATTGGGAGATGAGCTCATTGATACGTATTGTCTAGAATCTGGATTGCCCGAAGGTAGGGCGCGGGGTGAGCGCGGTAGGACTATGGGGCAACTTAGGGCTTTTGCCAATGTGCTTAAGGAAGGTTCTTGGGTAGAGGCCGTAATAGAGAAGGCTCAGCCAGAAAGAGAACCTATGCCAAAGTCGGACATTAGGAAGATGTTATTTCCATTAGGTCCGGTAGTGGTTTTTGGTGCCAGTAATTTTCCTTTGGCCTTTTCCACTGCAGGTGGAGACACCGCAAGTGCACTTGCCGCAGGATGTCCCGTAATCGTTAAAAGTCACCCTATGCACGCTGCTACGGGAGAGTTGGTGTCCTCTGCCATTATAAAAGCAGCTGTTAAAACCGGTATGCCCAACGGAGTATTTTCAAATTTAAATAGTAGCGGTGTAGAAGTGGGGCAGCAATTGGTTAAACACCCAAAAGTAAAAGCGGTAGGTTTTACAGGAAGTTACCATGGTGGTATGGCCCTTTATAAATTGGCCAACGAACGCAAGGAACCCATACCCGTATTTGCGGAAATGGGAAGCATCAACCCTGTTATAGCCCTGCCTTCAGCCTTACAGAATAATGGCGATAATTGGGCGGCCAAATATGCGGGTTCAATTACGTTAGGTGCGGGGCAATTTTGTACAAACCCGGGACTTGTACTTGGTCTTGAGGGTAATGATTTAGACTCTTTTGCTCGTACCTTATCACAGGAAATTGTAAAGTTACAGCCATCGGCTATGTTACATCCAAACATTTATACCAAATATTTGGAAGGCAAGCAGGAATTATCCGTTCAAAATGGGGTAGAGGTATTGGTAAATCAAGAAAATACGGCAAACGCCAATACGGCAGGCCCTGCTATTTTAAGGGTCATGGGGGGCGAGTTTTTATCCAACAATAAATTGCACCAAGAGGTATTTGGTCCTTTTTCTATTGTTGTAGCTTGTGAAAATGTTGCTCAAATGGAAGAAATTCTTGATCAATTGGAAGGTCAGTTAACAGGTACTATTCTTGGTGAGGCAGAGGAGTTAAAAACGTATAGTGGCATTGTAGATTCACTTCAGGAAAAAGTAGGTAGAATTTTGTTCAATGGTGTTCCTACCGGGGTAGAGGTATGTTCATCTATGGTGCATGGAGGTCCTTTTCCGGCTAGTACAGATCCACGTTTTACTTCGGTGGGTACATCTGCCATTAAAAGATGGGTTAGGCCCGTATCCTTTCAAGACTGGCCCAATGAATTCTTGCCACAAGCCTTACAAGATGATAACCCTTTAAAAATTGTACGTTTGGAAGAAGGAACGTATTGTAAATGAAATTATTAACTAACGCTTTATTCATGCGAAATATAATTGTTCTAATTGCATTGATGGGACTTTCTTTTTTGGTTCCTGATACAACTACTGCCCAACAGGGTAAACAAGAACTGCAAAAAATCATATCAGATTTTGAAGCGTTTAAATCCTATGATAGAAAGGAATACCCGCTTGGTCTATTTACCCAGGAAAAGGAAGAGAAAGAAGCTCAATTTGCAAAGGAATTATTGAATCGTTTACAGGCGCTGGATACTTCTTCGTTAACAGAAACCCAATTGATATCTAAGGAATTATTGCGGTTTAGACTACAAAATCAAATAGATGAGCATGAGTTTAAAACCTTTTTAAACCCAATACAGGCAGACCAAGGTTTTCATTTAAATCTTAATTATAGAATTAAGCCGATATTATCCTATGCAGATGCCAAGAAGTATTTAAATATGCTGAATGCTATACCAACTTATGTGGACCAACATTTGGTATTATTGAATAAGGGACTGGAATTAGGTATATCACAACCTAAAATTATTTTTAATGGATATTCATCTACCTATGACACCCATATAGTGGATGACGCTGAAAAAAGTAGTTTTTATGCTCCTTTTACTGCATTGCCAACTGGTCTTAGTACATCTCAAAAAGATTCGGTGACTAAAGCTGCTAAATCTATTATTACGAGTAAGGTAGTTCCGGCATTTAAAAAAATAAAAGAATATTTTGAAACCAAGTATATTCCAACCACAAGAACGGCAATTGGTGTGTCCGATACGCCTAATGGAAAGGAGTTTTATCAGAATAGGATAAACTATTATACCACTACGGAAGAGTATACGGCAGATGATATCCATACCATAGGTCTTGCCGAGGTGGCCCGTATAAAATCTGAAATGGAACAAATTATTTCCGAAGTCAATTTTAAAGGTAGTTTTAGTGAATTTCTCACGTTCTTAAGAACCGACCCCCAATTTTATACTAAATCAGGTAATGAACTTTTAATGCATGCAAGGGATATAGCAAAGCGGATAGATGCAGAATTGCCAAAGTTTTTTAAAACCTTGCCAAGAACACCCTACGGGGTCAAAAAAGTTCCTGATGCCATTGCTCCAAAATATACCGGTGGCAGGTATTCTGGACCTTCTTCTAAAACTCAGCCTGGATTTTATTTGGTAAATACCTATAAGTTAGAAAGTAGGCCTTTGTATACGTTACCTTCATTAACGGCACATGAAGCAGTACCCGGTCACCACTTGCAGGGAAGTTTAAATAGGGAGTTGGGAGATAGTATTCCAAGATTTAGAAGAAACATGTATTTGTCCGCTTATGGCGAAGGTTGGGCTTTGTATACGGAATTTTTAGGAAACGAATTAGGTATTTATAGAACACCATATGAAGAATTTGGTAAATTAACATATGAAATGTGGAGGGCTTGTAGACTTGTTGTCGATACAGGGATTCATGCCAAAGGATGGACCCGCGAACAAGTAGTTGATTATATGACCAATAATACGGCGTTGTCCAAACATGAGATAAATACGGAAACAGACCGGTATATTGCTTGGCCGGGACAAGCCATTTCTTATAAAATGGGTGAAATTAAAATTAGGGAATTGCGTAAAAAAGCAGAGAGAGAACTTGGAGATGCGTTTAATATCAGGGATTTTCACGAAATAATTTTAGAACAAGGAACGGTTACACTACCTATTTTGGAACAAAGGGTAAACAATTATATAAAGCGTACTAAATAAACCTATATGGCAAGCAGCACTTTTGTTTGTATAGATGCACACACCTGTGGTAATCCGGTACGGGTCATTAAGCAGGGAGGTCCAGCGCTAAATGGGGCTACCATGAGCGAAAAACGCCAACATTTCATAAAAGAATTTGATTGGATCAGAAAAGGACTAATGTTTGAGCCTAGGGGCCATGATATGATGAGTGGCAGTATTTTTTACCCTCCTCAAAATCCTTTGAACGATTTTGGAATTCTATTTATTGAGACCAGTGGGTGTTTGCCCATGTGCGGTCATGGTACCATTGGGGCTATTACTATTGGTATAGAGGAAGGTTTGATCACCCCTAAAATTAAGGGAGAAGTGCGTATGGAAACCCCGGCCGGCTTGGTAAAAGTGGCCTATGGGCAAACGGGCAACAAAGTAGATTGGGTAAAACTTACCAATGTAAAATCTTACTTGGCAGCTACTGACCTAACTGTTGATTGCTCTGATTTGGGGCCCTTGCATTTTGATGTCTCTTACGGTGGAAATTTTTACGCCATAGTTGATCCTCAGGAAAATTTTTCGGGTATCCAGGATTTTTCTGCCAGTAAACTTATTCAATTTAGTCAGGAGATTAGGGAGAAAATAAATGCTAAATATAAAAATGCCTTTGTTCATCCTGAAGATGCTACCATTAAGGATGTAAGTCACATTTTATGGACGGGGAATACCATTGCAGATAGTGCAACCGCTAGAAATGCGGTATTCTATGGGGACAAGGCCATTGACCGTTCACCGTGCGGTACGGGAACATCTGCGCGAATGGCTCAGTGGTATGCAAAAGGAAAATTAAAGATTCAGGAAGATTTTATACATGAAAGTTTTATCGGCTCCCAATTTATTGGTAGAATAGAGGAAGAAACCGTTCTTGATGGTAAACCGGCAATTGTGCCTAGTATTAAAGGGTGGGCCAAAATATACGGGCAAAATACGATAACCATAGACGATGACGACCCATATGCCTTTGGGTTTCAAGTGATATAAACATTTAAACAATCAATCAATGAAAAAAATAAACTTATATGCCATTTTAATAGCAATCGTGTTCAGTGGCTGTAAAGAAAAGTCGGTTGTAGAGGAACAATCTATGTCGATTATAGAAAAGGCGGCAGCCCAATATGAGCATTTATACCAAAATGCCCTTGCCCATAAGGATAGCGATCGGCCAATGCCCAGAACTGTTGTTGACGGAAAATTACACACCGTAGGGGTTTATGATTGGACAAGTGGATTTCATCCCGGGTCTATGTGGAACCTGTATGGGCTTACCAAGGAAGAGGTTTGGAAAGATAGGGCAGAGACCTATACTCATTTATTGGATACCATTCAGTACTATGAAGGTACCCATGATTTGGGTTTTATGATTGGGGATAGCTACGGCAATGCCTTAAAATACATGGATAAAAAGGCTTATGAAGAGGTGATGGTTCAGGCTGCTAAATCTTTAATATCTAGGTTTAAGCCCAAAGCCGGAGTCATTCAATCATGGAATTCCAATAGTAGATGGCAATGTCCGGTCATTATTGATAATATGATGAACTTGGAAATGCTGTTTGAAGCGACAAAAATATCAGGTGATTCCACTTTTTATGATGTAGCCATCATGCATGCGGATACCACCATGGCCAAACATTTTAGGGACGATTTCAGTTCTTTTCATGTGCTGGATTATGATACCGAAACAGGTGAGGTTTTAAAACGCAATACGGCACAAGGGTACAAAGATGAATCTGCTTGGGCCAGAGGTCAGGCATGGGGATTGTATGGTTTTATTGTTATGTATAGGGAAACTAAAGAAGAGAAGTACTTAAATCAGGCAAAGAATATCGCTTCATTTATCATGAATCACCCTAATCTCCCCAAAGATAAAATTCCGTATTGGGATTATGATGCCCCGGTAACCAACGAAACACCGCGAGACGCCTCCGCAGCTGCCATAACCTCATCGGCACTTTTTGAATTGAGTACTTATGTAGAAGAAGATTTGGAAAAGGGGTATCTAGAAATGGCCAACACCATTTTAGAATCATTGAGTAAAGCGCCTTATTTAGCAGAAATTGGAACTAATGAAGGTTTTATATTAAAACATTCTACGGGCCATATACCTGAAAATTCTGAAATAGATGTACCGTTGAATTATGCAGATTATTATTTTCTTGAAGCTTTATTGCGTCAGCGTGATATGATTAAGTAATACACGGTATGGCTAAAAACATTTTAATTATTGGTGGGGGCATTATAGGCTTATGTTCGGCTTACTATTTAAGTAAAGAAGGGCATCATATCACAATTATTGATAAAGGAAATGGTACCAATGGGGCTTCTTTTGTCAATGCAGGATATATTACTCCTAGCCATATTATTCCATTGGCGGCACCGGGAATGATTGCCCAAGGAATAAAAATGATGTTCAATTCTGCCAGTCCTTTTTATATGAAACCCCGGCTAGATGTAGATTTCTTAAAGTGGTCTTGGTATTTTCATAGGTCTTCCACTAAGCATAAAGTTGAAAAGGCTATACCGCTTATAAAGGAAATTAATCTTATAAGTAGCGCTTTGTTCCAGGACATTAAAAACTCTGGGGATTTGGGAGATTTTCAATTAGAGCGCAAAGGCTTATTAATGATGTACCGTACGCATAAAAGTTATATCCATGAAAAGGTGGTGGCAGATAGGGCAAGCGCCTTAGGTCTAGAAGTTTCTTTTTTGGATAAATTACAATTAGAAAAATTACAGCCAGATGTGCGTATACATGCCGAAGGGGCCATACATTATGAATGTGATGGGCATACCACCCCTAATGAGATTATGCCCAAACTAATTGATTACCTCAAAAGGAAAGGTGTTACCATTTGTTTTAATGAAGAGGTGACGGATCTAGAAGTAAAAAACGACCGTATTTCAACCGTAACCACAAATAAATCTGTTCATAAAGCTGATGAAGTCATTTTAGCCGCCGGGGCATGGAGCGGGGAAATTTCCAGAAAGTTAAATTTAAAGTTGCCCATACAAGGGGGTAAGGGGTACAGTTTTAATGTAAAATGTGAAACGGGCATAACCATACCTGCCATATTGATGGAATCTAAAATGGCGGTAACCCCAATGAACGGGTTTACAAGATTTGCGGGTACAATGGAATTTTCGGGTAATAATTCCATTATTAGAAAAGAACGGGTAAATGCGTTGGTCAAAGGAGCGGAATCTTATTATCCAGAACTTAAAATTAAGGACGAAGAAATAGCAAAGGTCAAAACGGGTCTTAGACCGGTATCGCCAGATGGTTTGCCTTTCATAGGTAAATCACGGCATATCAAAAATTTAACCCTTGCTACAGGACATGCCATGATGGGATGGAGCTTGGGTCCGGCAACAGGAAAACTGGTTTCTGAACTTATTGAACAAAGAAAAACAACTATGGCCATAGAGGCCTTTTCACCAGATAGAAACTTTTAACGGATAAGCGGTAAAATATTTGTCGATATGTAAATACCGTTCACCGACAGTAAACGCACATTCACCTACAGAGGCCTCTGTAAGAGAGGGATTTAGTTGAATTTTGATACTTCAAATACGTAGACTATGGATATTTTATTAATTGAGGATGATTTAATCGAAGTAATGAAGTTGAAACGTACCGTTTCTAAACTTAATTTAAAGCATTCTATAATAGAATCCAAAAACGGGGAAGAGGCCTTGGAGTATTTGAAATCTGGTAAAAAATTACCGGATATTATTTTATTGGATTTGAACATGCCAAGAATGAATGGTATAGAGTTCTTGAATATCCTAAAGAATGATGAGGTTCTATGTTATTTACCAACCATCATACTAACTACATCAGAAAATAGGGCAGACTTATTAAAATGTTATCAAGCAGGTATTGCCGGCTATGTTATTAAGCCCTTGAAATATGAGGATTATCAATCCAAATTAAATGCGGTTTTAGAGTATTGGAGTGTTAACCAACTGGTTAAAGGATAATAAAAAAGCTGTTTTTACAACATTTCTTAATTTATATGTATTAAATTTCCTACGTTTGATACTGTCATAATAGTTTATATTCTCAAATGAAAGGAATTATATTCACAGAATTTTTAGAACTGGTTGAGACCCAATTTGGTCTTGAGACCGTAGACAGGATAATAGAAAAGTCAGATTTGCCCTCAGAAGGCATTTACACTTCCGTTGCTACCTATGAATTTAATGAGATGGTAGCTTTGATTACGAATTTGAGTGAAGAAGTAAATTTACCTGCGGGTGATTTAATTTACGCTTTTGGACTTTATTTGTTCACAAGCTTAAGTAAGGCCCATCCAGAGGTTATACAAAGTTATAGGTCCCCCATAGCACTACTATATTCCATTGAGGACCATATTCACGTTCACGTTAAAAAATTATACCCCGAAGCGGAACTGCCTTCTTTCAAAATACTTGAGAAAACGGATAATTCCCTATCTATGATCTATGCCTCTACAAGAGGGTTGTACAGATTGGCAGAAGGTTTAATTGAAAAATCATTTGAACACTTTAATGGCAAGGCCAAGATTACTTATGAACTATTAAAGGAAGATGGTACGGAAGTAAAATTTGATATTGTACAAAATGGACAATAATGAGGTTTCTCTTCTTAAAAAAGCGCTTGAAAGGCAAAAAAAAGCTAGAAAACAGGCAGAAAAGATATTAGAGGATAAGTCTAAGGAGTTATATGATGTTACTCGTCATTTACGTGAAAGCAACGCAAAATTAGAAAATTTACTTAGTGAAAAGACTTCTGAACTGGACGGAGTCTTTATCAATATAATAGACCCTTATGTGGTCATGGACCTAGATTATAATGTGATAAACATGAACAGGTCTGCCAAGGAATTCTTAGGTTTTGACCATACCGCCAACAAAGTTCATCTTTCTAAATTTATTCACCCAGATTTTTTGGATTATACCCTAGAATCTATGCGTTCCTTAATGGAGGTGGGTACCCTAACTAATTACAGGGCCAAGATTATTTTGGACGATGAAACTATAAAATGGGTGCAAATCAATGCTAGTTTAATTTACAACAAAGACCGTAAACCTATTGCGGCACAAGGAATATTAAGGGATATTACCCAAGAAATGGAAGTAAAGAAATTGCTTTCAGAACAAAAGAAACAATTAGATATTATTGTTGAAAATTCCCCTTTAGGTATCATTCTGGCTAAAGATGATAGCATTATAAAGGCAAACAATGCGTTTGTGGACATGTTAGGTTACCAAGAAAAAGATTTAAGAAATGTTAACTTAAATTCCATTTCAGAACCCAATGATGAGATAGAAGGGAAGCGCAATATTGCTAAGGGACAAAATAAAGTAACCTCTATCTTAAAATTTGTAAAGAAAGATGGTTCAAAGATAACAGCCAAGACGACAATGACCTCAATATCTGATCATGATATTGAATCTGATTACCAAGTGGCTATTGTTGAGGATATCTCAAAAGAGTTGGAAGCAGAAAGAAAACTTAAGGCTTCTGAAAGTAGACTGTCTGCCCTGATCTCCAATTTGCAGATTGGTGTATTATTAGAGGATGAGGATGGTAAAATAGCGTTGACCAACCAAATGTTCTGTAATATTTTCAATATCAGTGCCACCCCTGCCGAACTAATAGGCAAAGATTGCGAATCATATGAAGAACTTAATAAGCATCAATTTAAAAAACCAGACCAATTTATACAGCGTATAACCGATATTCTTGCAAAAAAAGAAACCGTATTGGCCGATGAACTGGAAATGAACGACGGGCGTATTTTGGAAAGGGATTTCATTCCCATTAATAACGATGGTGCATACAAAGGTCATCTATGGGCCTATAATGATGTAACGATCAGTAAGAACTATAGAAAAAACCTTGAAATTCAGCGAGAAAAATATAGTAGTATCATTGCGAATATGAATCTAGGTTTGGTAGAGGTAGACAATGATGATGTCATCCAAATGGTTAACCAAAGTTTTTGCAAAATGAGTGGCTATAGTGAGGATGAATTGATTGGCAATGTAGCGTCTAAGGTTATACAATTTAAGGAAAAGAACATCATTGCCAAGAAAAATGCCAGTAGGCTAAAAGGTAAAGTGGATTCTTATGAACTTGAGGTGTTTAATAAAAACCATACGATCAAACATTGGCTTATAAGTGGTGCTCCCAGGTTTAGCGATACGGGAAATGTTATAGGTTCTATTGGTATTCATTTGGATATTACCGAGCAAAAACATTTGGAACTGCAAAAGGAGAAGCTATTGCGCGAACTGGAAAACAGTAACCAAGGGCTTCAGGAATATGCACATATAGTTTCACATGATCTTAAGTCACCTTTACGCAGTATAAGTGCATTGGCAACCTGGCTCTATGAGGATTATAAAGATATACTGGATGAAGGTGGAAAGCAGAATCTAGAACTCATGCAAGAGAAGGTTGGGTCTATGGATAAATTGATCCATGGTATATTGGAGTATTCAACGGCCAATAGTTCTGAGCTAGACAATTCTAATGTTGATTTAAATACTGTTATAGCAGACATTGCAGAGATCATTTATATACCGGATCATGTACAGCTAAAGGTGCCGGTACACTTACCTACCATAGTGGCAGATAATACCAAAATGCATCAAGTATTTCAAAATATTATTGGTAATGCCGTGATTCATATAGAAAGAGACCAAGGTTTGGTAGAAGTGCTTTTTAAGGAAGAGAAAGATTTTTGGCATTTTACGGTAAATGATAACGGAGTAGGCATACCCAAGGAGTATCATAAAAAGATTTTTGACATATTCCAATCAATAGGAAACAATGAGCGTTCTACAGGAATAGGACTTTCCATTGTTAAGAAAATTGTAGACCGTTATCAGGGAAAAGTATGGATAGATAGTGTTGTAGGTGAGGGTACTCAATTTCATTTCACCATCAAAAAGAACATAAATTAGCAGGGGGGGTCTATGAAAATCATTCAAGCTATTAAAAAGTTCAGTGAACCGTTTGTTTTTAACGACGGGCTCAATGGAAAGCACTTAAAAAATCCCTTGGTGTTAGTTTTTGGCAATAGGTTTATGTTAGAGGATGAGCATATTTATGAAGAGGTAAAGGCCCTTTTTAATGATGCTCACGTAGTTTTTGGGTCTACTTCCGGTGAAATTATAGACGAAACCGTTTTAGATGGTACCATTGTCCTAACGGCAATAGAATTTGAGAAAAGCTCCATTCTGGTTCACCGAAGTAATGTAGATGAACATGATAATAATGATGAAAAGCTGGGAGAGCATTTAATGGCTAAATTTCCCCAAGAACAAATAAAGCACTTATTTGTCATTTCAGAAGGTAGTACGGTGAACGGAAGCGCTTTAATTCAAGGGTTGGAAAAAAATAAGCATAGTTATATTGGGTTGTCCGGTGGGCTATGTGGTGATGATGATCGCTTTGAAAGAACTTTGGTTTCCTATAATGAGAGCCCCAAGGAGGGTGAAATTGTTGCCATAGGTTTTTATGGAAGTTCACTTGAAATAACAAGCGCTAATTTTGGAGGTTGGACCCCTTTTGGGCCAGAGAGGTTAATTACAAAATCACAAGGAAATAAATTATACGAACTTGATGGTAAACCTGCGTTGGACCTTTATAAAAATTACCTTGGGGAGAAAGCAAAAGAATTACCCAAATCTGCTTTGTTGTACCCCCTTAGTGTACGTGCCAATGATGCGTCTGAGCCTTTGGTACGTACTATTCTAAATATTGATAATGAAGAGAATGCCATGATACTTGCCGGAGATGTACCCACGGGTTCCAAGGTTCAATTAATGATGTCCTCGGTTGATGATATAGTAAATGGAGCATTTTGCGCTGCGGAACAGGCTATGAATGGGAGAAAGAAGAGTCCGAATATAGCTCTTTTGGTCAGTTGTATTGGACGAAAGTTAGTGATGGACCAAAGAACAGAAGAGGAAATAGAAGAAGTAAAGTCGGTCATTGGAGAGGATACTTATATAACCGGCTTTTATTCATATGGTGAAATGGCGCCTTTTAAAGGCCAAGACCAATGCAAACTGCATAACCAGACCATGACTTTAACTTTATTTAGCGAATAATGCATTCATTATTAAAAAGACAGTTACGAAAACATCTTTCTGATGAATTGCAGGGAAATAAGGAAATTCTAAATTTTCTAAATGCAGTTGATAGATCATATGAAAATTATGATGAAAAATTGTCCATGATGCATAGGGCGTCTACCATTAGTTCCAATGAATTGTATGAGGCAAACCAGAGCTTAAAGGAAGAAGCGGATCAACAAAAGAAAATTTTAAACTCCTTAACTGAAGCAGTAAGTAGTTTAAGGGAAAATTTAAATGAAGAGCATATTTTCGTTCAAGAAAACTTAGAAGAGTTTAATGCCGCATATTTAGCTGAAAATATCAGTAACCTTGCTTCTAAGGTGTCTGAAATGACGGTGGAAAAAGATAAATTGCTTGTTAGTCTGGAAGAGCAAAATCAGTCATTGAACAATTATGCCCAAATGGTTTCGCATGACTTAAAATCGCCTATACGTAATATCAACGCTTTAATGAGTTGGATCATGGAGGATGAAAAGGATAAATTTTCACCATCCAGTAAGGAAAACTGTGCATTAATTTCTCAAAACCTTTCTAAAATGGATAAGTTGATTACCGGTATACTTGATCATGCAGCTTTAGGACAAACAGAAGAATTGAAGGTCTCTTTTAATCTTGCCGAAGTTTTAAAGGAAATAGAAAAGACAATTTACGTTCCAGAGAATATTGTTTTTAAATATCCAGATAGTCTACCGGATATGTTATTTGTGAAAGATATTCTTGAACAGCTGTTCATGAATTTGTTTACCAATGCGGTCACGGCAACGGAACAAGTTGAAAAAGGCATCATATCCGTTGGGTATGTGCCAGATGAGGAATACTGGAAATTTAGTGTAACGGACAATGGTAAAGGTATAGCCAAACAACACAAAGAAGGACTTTTTCAAATGTTCAAAAAGTTAGAAGTGGATAATAATGCTACAGGTATAGGACTTGCTATTGTTAAGAAAATTGTTGTTCTTTATGAAGGAGACGTTTGGCTCGCTTCTAAAGAAAATGAAGGAACTACTTTTTATGTCACGCTAAAAAAGAATGTATGATGGATGAGCCAAATTTAAAGTATGTGGATGAACTTGCAGGTGATGATGTTGTTTTTAGAAATCAGTTCATTTCCATTATTAAGGATGAGTTTCCTATAGAAAAAAAAGAATATTTTGAGCATATAGCTCATAATAGATTAAAGGAAACAGCAGAAATGGTGCATAAGCTTAAACATAAATTCAATATTTTAGGTATGGAAAATGCTTATCTATTAGCTGTGGATTATGAAAAAGAACTATTGGACGGTAGAACTGGCAGCCAGTTAAAATTTAAGGCGGTGCTAGAAACTATAGAATCATATATAAAAACTATTTAAATGAATTGTATAATTATAGATGATGAGGCAACAGCAAGGGCGGTTGTAAGACAATTATGCTCAAAAACAGCTGGTTTGGATGTTATTGAGGAGTTTGATAATGCTATTTCGGCAATCAAGTTTTTAAATCAGCAGACTATAGATGTTATCTTTTTGGACATTCATATGCCCGGTTTTAGTGGTGTTGATTTTGTACAGACTTTAAAAGATCCACCAAATATTGTTCTAACCACATCAGATACTAATTTCGCCATAGAGGCATATGAATATGAATGTATTGTAGATTATTTGGTTAAACCAATAACTGCAGAAAGATTTGAAAAGTGTATAAAAAAAATAGAAGGTATAGCTACTCAACCATCCAAATCAAAAACTTCATCTAAAAAGGATGCTGTGGAAGGAGAGGATCTTTACATTAATATTGATAGACGTTTAATAAAACTTAAACTTAATGAAATATTGGTGATAGAAGCAAAGGGAGATTATATTGATGTAAAGACGGTAAAGGAAGAGTATAGGGTACATACTACCTTAAAGAAAATCAAGGAAAAACTTCCGGAAAAATTATTCTTGCAAATACATAGGTCCTATATAATTAATTTTACGAAAATTATAGATATTGAAGATAATAGTGTATTGATCGCAAAAAACGTAGTTCCTATTAGTAGATCTAATAGGCCCGAATTAATGAGAAGGTTAAATCTGTTATAATAGACCTTTTGTTGAGCTTATTAGGGCTGTCTATTTTATTGATGAACAGTTTTTTTTAGTGCTATAAGTCGACTTTTTAATTTTAGCTATAAGGACCTCTAATTGAGTTTTATCAAAAGCCTCATTCCCTTACCAATTACATTTTTGTTTCATCTTTTTTGTATTCCAGTATTGTATGCTGCTTTGATTTCAGTTTGTCTTTTCTTTTTAATGGGATTATGATTATGCTAGTAAAAAATTAGCAGGTTATTTCTACCTATTAAAACCTTGGTGTTAAGCGTAAAATATACACTTTATGTGGTTTGTGTAATGAGGATATTAATACGGGTTCATTTTTTAATTAAGCTTTAAAAAAAGAATTCAATTGATACAAAATATCTTGGTGCTATATGGCAAATTGATAATAGGTGAAATACATACTTTTTAATAATCAACCACCGAAACAAATATACCATTCGTCTACAGTAAACTGCATACTACCTTTTATTACTAAATAAAACCTATGCTGATGATTAGATTTGTGCCTGTTCCAAAGCTTATCAAATAAACCTAATTAGCATGAAGATTTTAGTAATAGATAATGATTGCCAAGTATTACTTTTCATAGAAAAGCATATGTCCCAATTAGGGTATGAAGTCATTACAGCTAAAGACGGTAATGAGGGTATAGCTTTTTTTGAAAAAGAAAATCCAGATATTGTTTTGGTAGATATTAATATGCCAGATTTGTCCGGTTTAAATGTGTTGAGACAAATTCGTTTTGTTCATGAATCCCAAATACCTGTTATCATAATGTTAGAAAAATCGTATGAGCAGGTCGTAAATGCAAACTTAGGACAAGGCGTAGATTATTTTATAAAAAAACCTTTTGGGTTAGAGGATATTTCAAAGAAGATAACACAGGTTTTGAATGTCAATACCAAGTCATTTGAACCAGTCAAGCAATTTCAATTAGATGATAAAGAGCAAGTTGGTGTAATTGTACCCTGCCAGAATGTGGAGGATATATTATTGAATCCGTCTTTTATTAATATACCCTTTAATAAACTAGGATACCATATATGTTTTGTAAACCAAGGTAGTGTAGACCAGACCCAACTTATATTGGAAAGCTTACAAGAGAAATATCCAGAGGTTATTAGGGTTTGTAAAGGTTATAACCTTGAAAATGATGAAGCCATAAGGGTAGGCGTTCAACATTTTTTAGCGGATGAAACTACACGTTATGTAGGTTTTTTAGATGCCCAGATTACAACAGATTTTATTGATTATAAGGACCTGGTGAAAATTGTGAAAAATTCAGATTTTAAAATTGTTAACGGAGCTAGAATTGCACGTATGGATATGGGAGTTACTAAACAGACGGCCAAAAGAATTATTGGCTCTACCGTACATATTATTATGCAGACCGTTTTAAATATTCCGTTTATGGAAAATCATAAACAAAAAGGAGTAATACATTTTAATTGATATAATAGAAAATAGTAATGATATACCACATAGTCCATAGCCTAAAATAGGTACATTTTAAAGATTATGTGAAGTAAAGATTTTGTTTGGTTGTTTAGGTTGTATTTTTTGAAAAAGCCTTAATCCGTTTATGTGATTAAGGTTTTTTCTTTTTTAATAAATCTTATAAATCACCCATATTATCGTTGATTGATTCTTGTATTAATCAATTTAAATTTTCCTCATTTATTTCTAATACTCAATGAGTTTTCAAGAATTTTTTTTCTGATTGGCTAACAATCTATAATTCATTGTGTTTGCTGCTATATTAAGAATTTGTTAATAAAGTGTGGAAAACCTAAATCCACTTACTGAAAAATGAGCCAAATATGTTGCGACCTTTACACTTCTCTTAAGTACCAATTCTTAGATTATATACAATGACAATTACACATCTTATTAAGCGCGACTCTACCAAAAAGACTTTTCAATTACACAAAATTACAGATGCCATTTTAAAAGCAATGACGGCTGTTGAACATGGAGGACCGGGAGATGCGGAAAAAATTGCCAATAGTGTATATGCATCACTTTTAGAGCGTAGAGCACGTGATGAGGCTTATGTGCCTACCATTGAGGAAGTTCAGGATTTTGTTGAAAATAGGCTAATGGAAAGTGGCTTTTTTGATGTGGCAAAAGCGTATATCCTATACAGAAATGAACAGGCACAAAAGAGAAAATTAAATATTTTTGAGAAGCGTATTAATTTAAAACCTTATGAATATCCGCAGTTATATGAATACGTACCTGCTATTCGTCATTCATATTGGATCCATACGGAATTTAATTTCACAAGCGATATTCAAGATTTTAAGACCGGTCTACAAGATGCGGAAAGAAGTGCTCTTAAAAATACCATGTTGGCCATTTCACAAATTGAAGTTGCCGTAAAAAGTTTTTGGGGAGATATCTACCACAAAATGCCTAAACCGGAAATTGGTTCTGTTGGGGCAACATTTGCAGAAAGTGAAGTTCGTCATGCAGATGCCTATTCCCATTTATTGGAAATTTTAGGATTAAATGCAGAGTTCAAGAACTTGAAGAAAAAACCGGTAATGATGAAGCGTGTTCATTATTTGGAAACAGCGCTTAAGAATGCCAAGAGTTTGGATAATAGGGAATATGCGGAGTCTGTGTTGTTGTTCTCCTTATTTATTGAGCATGTATCCCTTTTCTCTCAATTTCTAATTATCATGGCCTTTAATAAATATAAGAATATGTTTAAAGGCATCTCCAATGTAGTAGAGGCAACTTCTAAGGAAGAGCAAATTCACGGAGATTTTGGTATAGATATCATTAAAATTATAAAGGATGAAAATCCTTCTTGGTTCAATGAAGAATATCATACCATGATACAGGATATGTGCCATAAGGCATTTACTGCAGAGAGCGAAGTGGTAGATTGGATTTTTGAAAAAGGTGAACTTGACTTTTTGCCTAAAACGGTTATTAATGAATTTATAAAAAACCGATTTAACAATTCTCTTAAGAGTATTGGTATTGATAAGATATTTGAGGTCGACGAAAAATTATTGGCCGAAACAGAATGGTTCGATGATGAAATCATTGGAACCAAACATGGCGATTTTTTCGTAAAACGCTCCATCAATTATAGTAAAAGAACCCAAAGTATAACTAGTGACGACCTTTTTTAAATGAACGAATTAAACACTACACCACAGATTAAAGGAACAATTTCAGAGAGCGAGCAACTTGTACAAGCAAGAAAGGAAGCTCTGAAGAACAGCAAAAAAGAGCCAAAAGGCGGATTTGAATGGCTAACTGATCATAGTTTGAATTTCTTAAATTCTGGCTACCTGACCAAAGGAGTATCAGCGGAACAGCGTATTCGTGAAATTTCTGATAGGGCTGAACAATTATTGGGTATGCCCGGTTTTTCAGATAAATTCTACGGCTACATGTCAGAAGGTTTTTTCTCTTTGGCATCTCCCGTTTGGTCTAATTTTGGAAAAGAAAGAGGTCTGCCGATCAGTTGTTTTGGGTCGCATATTGGAGATGATATGGGTAATATTCTATATACCCAATCAGAAGTTGGTATGATGTCCAAACTAGGGGGCGGTACATCTGGCTACTTTGGAAAAATAAGACATCGTGGTGCAGAAGTTAAAAATAATGGACAAGCATCTGGTGCCGTACACATCATGCAGCTATTTGAATCTATGGTAGATGTAGTAAGCCAAGGTTCTGTGCGTCGTGGTCGTTTTTCACCATATTTACCTATAGAGCATCCGGATATTATGGAGTTCTTGGAAATTGGGACAGAAGGAAACCCAATACAGGAACTTACCCATGGGGTAACCGTTACAAATGAATGGATGCAGCAGATGGTAGATGGTGATGTGGAAAAGCGTTCCATTTGGGCAAAGGTATTACAGCGTAGAGGAGAAATGGGGTATCCTTATGTGTTCTTTAGTGATAATGCCAATAACGGTGCTGCTGATGTATATAAGGACAAAGATTTACCTATTTACGCAAGTAATCTGTGTACGGAAATTATGTTGCCATCTAACGATAATTGGTCGTTTGTATGTGTATTGTCTTCGGTTAATGTTCTTCATTATGATAAATGGAAAGATACAGATGCCGTAGAGACAATGGTGTATTTCTTGGATGCGGTCATTACTGAATTTATTGAAAAATTGGAGCGTTACCGCGATTCTGATAGTAGAGAGGATAAGCAAACTTTCCTTTTTATGGAACGTGCTTATAATTTTGCCAAGGATAACCGATCTTTGGGTCTAGGTGTACTTGGGTGGCACTCCCTGCTACAGTCCAAACGTTTACCTTTTAATAGTCAAGAGGCGTATAATTTAAATAGTGAAATCTTTAAAACTATTAAAGAGCGCTCGTACAAGGCTTCGGAAGAATTGGCAGGCAAATTTGGTGAGCCAGAGGTCCTTAAAGGATACGGAAGAAGAAATGCAACCTTGAATGCAATTGCTCCAACAACATCTTCTGCATTTATCCTTGGGCAGGTATCCCAGGGTATTGAGCCTATCTGGTCCAATATATATGTAAAGGATATTGCGAAAGTAAAAACAACCATCAAGAATCCTTTCTTAATGGAGTTATTGGAAGAAAAGGGTAAGAATACAACAGAGGTTTGGCACAGTATCCGTGATCGTGATGGTTCTGTTCAACATTTGGAATTCTTGTCCGATTTGGAGAAAGATGTTTTTAAGACCTATTCTGAAATTGATCAGTTAGATATTATTTACCAAGCGGCAAATCGCCAAAATCATATTGATCAAGGACAATCCGTAAATATCATTGTACATCCGGATATGCCTGTAAAGGAAATCAATAAAATTCACGTAACGGCCTGGAAACTTGGTCTAAAGTCTTTATACTATCAACATAGTATGAATGCGGCACAGAAATTCAAACAAAAGAAAGAATGTGCAAGTTGTGAGGCATAATGAAAGAAAGGTACCTAGTATTCAAAACACAAAAAAGGTCGGCTTATATAGCCGACCTTTTTTTATTTTAAAGTTTAAAGTTTACGCTGTTGCATTTTGCGGTGCCCAATGACTGCATGACATGCCCGGAGCTGCCTTTTGCGGATTAGCACAATCACTGGACTCATAACGTACACATGTAACACAGTTAGTGTCATCCTTTAATGTGGCCTTCATGTCAAAACTGTCACAGGTATAGCTATTGCCCACCTTTACACCATGCACTTTACACGTGTTTCCCTCCAATAAATTTTCACAATTAATACAACTATTTCCTAATCTTATCGACATAACAATTCATTTTAAATTCAATCTAATTTAATTTGAAGTAGTTTTAGAAACAATTTAAATAACTGATATTCATATATTTGAATTTAGATTATTTAAAAATAACAAGTGTGTGTTTTCAAATTTCAATGATATAATTAACGTGCTCACAAAAGGTGAAAGAGCCGAGCCTGATTTTTTGTACGGTAAAAAAAGGAATATAACACTTTAGAAAATAGGGGCGTTTGCCTTGGATTTTTACTTGGGTATAAAGCAAAAAAAACCTTTTAATAAAGCTATTAAAAGGAGAAAAAGTGACCTGGCTGGGGCTCGAACCCAGGACCCTCTCCTTAAAAGGGAGATGCTCTACCAACTGAGCTACCAGGTCATAATAATTAAGAACAAAAACATGGTCACATGTTACAATAAAAAAGCCTCTTTTGGTTCAAGAGGCTAAAATTTACTGGTGACCTGGCTGGGGCTCGAACCCAGGACCCTCTCCTTAAAAGGGAGATGCTCTACCAACTGAGCTACCAGGTCAATAACATATCAAGATTATTTCCCTCAATGCGGGTGCAAATATAAGTCGATTACTTTATTATGCAAACCCTTTTCAAGATAAATTCATTTTTTTTTGAAATCCCTTTATTTTAGTCCAATTTTGCGCAAATGAAGAATATGAAAATAGTTTTGTTGGGGTATATGGGCAGTGGAAAGACTACTATTGGTAGAATTGTAGCTAACCAATTAAAGATTAAATTTTTAGACTTGGACGAGTACATTGAGGAACAGGAAAAAATGACCGTTGCAAATATATTCAGTGAACGTGGTGAACTGTATTTTAGAAAAAAAGAAAGGGAATATCTTTCTGAAATTTTTTTGAACAACGATGATTTTGTGCTTTCACTAGGGGGTGGTACTCCTTGTTTTGGAGATAACATGGCAGTGGTGAATCAGAATACAAAGAATTCATTTTATTTGAACATTCATATAAATGAATTGTCAACTAGACTAAAAAAAGAAAAGGAACATAGACCTATGATAGCACATTTGGCCAATGAGGAAATACAGGAATTCATTGGTAAGCATTTGTTTGAGCGTAGTTTCTTTTATAATATGGCCCATCAAAAAATAAAAGGCGCTCAACGTACTCCTAAGGCCTTGGCAGAAGAAATCATCAATTCGTTAGTCTAGAAAAACACGATCGTTCTTTGTTTCAAAACGTACATTCACGTGCTCTTGAAGAGATGTGGATAGGGAAATACCTTTATAATCTGCTTTTACGGGGTATTTCTTGTGGTTTCTATTAACAAGAACTGCGGTTTTTAACTGTTTTAAAGGAGTTTTTAGAAAATGATGAACTCCATATATCAAAGTTGTTCCGGAGTTTAGGACATCATCAACTATAACTACGGATTTATTAATAAATTCCTTTTCAGGAATAGAGGTAGAAACACCGCTTTTTAATGGATTCTTTTTATCCATCTTTACTTTGCATAGCGTAATCTTTGCATCTGTAATCTTGCGTAGGGTGGTAGTTATTTTTTTAGCAAAGTTTAGCCCTCCGCCTTCAATACCGGCAATAATAATTTCTTCTTCAGAAACGTTTGCTTCATAAATTTGATAGGCAATTCGCTCTATTTTATGTTTGATCTGTATATGGGAGAGTATTGTGTGTTCCATGCAATTCATCTAAAGGTAATAAAGATACTATAGTTTTTAAAAGTGTGCTTATTCTTCTTCCTCTTTGGTGGTATTAAGGGGTTTGTTTTCTTCGTCCCTTGTGTTCAAATTAGGTGCGTCCAGAAATTCCTCAATTTCACGTCTATCTTTTTTGGTGGGTCGCCCAATTCCTTTTTTACGGTAATAATCCTTGGAATATTGTAAAAGCTCGTTATGCTCAAAAGCTTCTTTTGGTGTAGTGTCAGTACGGTATATATCTACCAACTTTGCGCCAACTCTACTTTTGGGTATGTCCAATACGGTAAATCTATAATCTATTTGGTTTTTACGTACAATAACTTTATCCATAGGATAAACCTCCCTGCTAGGTTTTACAGATTGGCCGTTAATTTTAACATGACCTTTTTTACACGCCGTAGAAGCAATGTTCCTTGTCTTAAAATAACGGGTGCTCCATAAGAATTTATCTATGCGCATGATGCTACAATTCTTTGTTAACTTCTCAACAAAAATAGGGGAAAATTGTATCTTGCGCGCTTAAATAAGATTTTTGATGAATTTGAAATATGCCTATTTATTAATTGCCGGTTTTTTAATTATAAGTTCTTGTAAGAAGGATGATGATTCTATTGGCGAAGTTGTGCCACCAAGATTACTTAGTGAGGTAGTGGTAGAGGACGATGCAGAAATCATAGAGTTTTTACAGACCCATTTCTATAATGAAGAGGATTTTGAAACCCCACCAGAAGGTTTTGACTATAAAATAAGATTTGACACCATTGCAGGAGCTAATAGTGAAAAGCCTCCTATTTTTAATAGTAAAAATTTAATTACGGAAACTTTTACCGTACAATCTTCTGATTTTGGAAGAGATGACGATGAGGTAATGACCGTTAAATTATATACTTTGGTGGTAAGACAAGGAATCAAGGAAGGAAAACCTACCATTGGTGATAATGTAGTAATACGTTATGAGGGCTCCTTATTGGATGGTACGTTGTTCGATGCGGCTTCTAACCAACCAACGGTTTTTAATTTATCTGGTGTAGTTAGGGGATTTGGTAATGGTATGAAAAATTTTCAGACCGGGGAAGGACCCATTGAGGTAGGCGATGGTACGGTTACCTATGAGGGTTATGGTATTGGTGCTATTTTTATTCCTTCTGCCTTGGGTTATTTTGATGATTCACAGAATAGATTGTCTTCTGCTCCAAAATATAGTCCATTAATTTTTAAGATTGATGCATTTGCCTACGAACCGGATTTTGATTTTGATGGTGATGGTATACCTTCCATTCAAGAGGACCTTAACGGAAATGGAAACTTAAATGATGATAACACGGATAGCGAATTAGAAGGTTTTACTACATTCTTGCCAAACTATAATGACACTGATGATGATAATGATGGTATACCTACCTTGGAGGAAATAAAAATAGATGGCGTTATTGTAAAAGATGATGAGGGAATAGTACAATTTCCAGATACGGATAAAGATGGTATTCCTGATCATTTAGATAATGATCTATAGGCTATAATTTAAATAAACATAAAAAAACCTCCTAAGCATTTAGTTTAGGAGGTTTTTTATTTCGTGTTGCTTTCTATAAGGCCAATGACAAACTCACTATTAATTGATCGGGCCTAGTATCTATTCTACTTGGTCCTACATTGGTAATATTGGTGTTTATAAAAGAAGCTTCATTATCACTGAATCCTCTTTCATAACGTAGATCTATACCTAGTTTGCCAAAATTAATTCCGGCACCTATATTCATACCTACAGAGAAATCACTTTCAATATCATCAATTGTAATACCGTCAAATTCCGTATCAAGAATATATTGAAAAGCAGGTCCGGCAAACACATGTAATGGGCCTACTACCTTAATTCCTAAAAGAACAGGTACATCCAATTTGCTCATGTCAAAATCATTACCGTCATAATCAGATTTGGTCTTCGTATACACCAATTCTGGTCTTACGTAAACTTTTGATGCCCCGATCTTACCAAAAATTCCTAAATGGTAACCCACATTTCTATCTGGGTTTCTGGCAGCGTCCCCGGCAGACTCAAAATAATCACCGTTTGCACTATAGTTTAAGCCACCCTTTAATCCAAATTCGCCCTGCGCCATCGTATAAAGACTAGATAGAGCCATAAAAACTACTAAAATTGTTTTTTTCATATTTGTTATTTTTAATAGGAAACCTTCAGCAAGAACAATACCAAAAGTTCACTTACTCGTTATACCATGAAAACGTGGAGGTGAATTCTTTATTGTTTAGTAAAGCATTTGGGTTAACCTTCATTTTTTTGAGTTACTCTTAAATTTTTTTTAGGTGCGGTTTAGGTACACATCTTTGGTTTTTATTAAGTTTTTACCACGTGCAGTTCATTATATTTGCATTTATATTTAGACAATTTGAAATTTACATTACACAATACAGATTCTCAATCTAAGGCTAGGGCCGGCACAATGGTGACCGATCACGGGGTTATAGAAACTCCTATTTTTATGCCTGTTGGTACCGTTGCCTCCGTAAAAGGTGTGCACCAAAGGGAATTACGAGACGAGATAAATCCAGATATCATCCTAGGGAATACCTATCACCTTTTTCTTAGGCCTAAAACGGATATTTTAAAGAAAGCAGGTGGCCTACATAAATTTATGGGGTGGGACAGGAATATTTTGACCGATAGTGGCGGCTATCAAGTTTATTCCTTATCCGCTAACAGAAAAATAAAGGAAGAAGGGGTTAAGTTTAAATCTCACATAGATGGATCCATGCATATGTTCACTCCAGAAAATGTAATGGAGATACAGCGTACCATTGGTGCAGATATCATTATGGCTTTTGATGAGTGTACTCCATACCCGTGTGAGTATAATTATGCAAAACGTTCTATGCATATGACGCATAGGTGGTTAGATAGGTGCATGAATCATTTGGTAAAAACACCTTTTGAGTATGATTATGAACAAACTTTTTTTCCCATAGTACAAGGATCAACCTATAAAGACTTAAGGAGGCAATCTGCTGAATATATAGCAAATGCAGGCGCACAAGGAAATGCAATAGGAGGTTTGTCCGTAGGTGAACCTGCAGAAGAAATGTACGGAATGACAGAAGTTGTCTGCGAAATTTTACCAGAAGACAAGCCTAGATATTTAATGGGTGTAGGTACCCCGATCAATATTTTGGAGAATATTGCATTGGGTATAGATATGTTTGATTGTGTAATGCCTACCAGAAATGCTAGAAATGGTATGTTGTTTACCGCACATGGTACCATCAATATTAAAAACAAAAAATGGGAAGATGATTTTTCTCCCATAGATGAAATGGGTACCACGTTTGTTGACCATGAGTATTCAAAGGCATATTTAAGGCATTTGTTCGCTGCTAACGAATATCTTGGAAAACAGATTGCAACTATCCATAACTTAGGATTTTATATGTGGCTGGTACGCGAAGCACGAAAACATATAATAGATGGTGATTTTAGGACGTGGAAAGATATGATGGTTAAACAAATGGATAAAAGGCTGTAATGCTTTCAATAATAGACAGATACATACTTAAACGTTACCTTGCAACATTCTCGTTAATGTTGCTCTTGTTCATTCCTATTGGTATAATGGTGAACTTGGCAGAGCAAATTGGCAAAATGATAGACAATGAGGCTCCGCTAAACGAAATTGTCATGTACTATGTAAATTTTACCATTTATATAGGTAACCTATTGTTTCCTATTTTTCTATTCCTGTCCGTTATTTTCTTTACTTCAAAATTGGCCAATAACACAGAAATTGTGGCTATATTAAGTTCTGGGGTGTCTTACAGTAGATTTTTAAGACCTTATCTTATTGGGGCAACCTTAATTGCTATTGTTATGTTTTTTATGACAATGTTCATTGTGCCCAATGCAAGTGTCGGGTTTAATGAATTTAAATATAAATACCTTAAAAAGGGTAAACAGGATCGTATAACAAGCAACATATTTAATCAGCTCAATGAAACGGATTTTATCTATGTAAGTAGTTTTGACCCTGCTAGACAATTGGGCCATAATTTTACTTTTGAAAGGTTTGACGAGAACAATGAGTTGGATTTTAAGATTTCTGCCGCAAATATAAGATGGGTGGAAAAAGATTCTAACTATAGATTAACTTCCTATAAGAAACGAAAAATTGTCGGGGATACGGCCATTTTGGAAAGTAAGCGAAGGTTAGATACCATTTTTGCTTTTGATATAGGTGATCTTACTCCGGTATCTTATGTGGCCGAGACCAAGAACCTTTTTGAACTAGATTCATTTATAAAGGACCAAAAAAGAAAAGGTGCTTCCAATATCAATACGTATGTTTTGGTAAAATATAAACGATGGGCCCTACCACTTACCGCTTTTATCTTAACCTTGATAGCGGTTGCCGTATCATCGGTAAAAAGAAGAGGGGGCATGGGAGTAAATTTGGCCTTTGGTATCCTGGTAGCCTTTGTTTTTATATTTTTTGATAAAGTATTTGGTACCCTTGCCGAGCAATCTGGTTTTTCTCCCATATTGGCGGTAACCATTCCTAATGTACTATTTGGGTGTTTGGCCTTTTATCTGTTACAAAATGCCAAAAGATAGATTAAAGAATCTTATTCATTTACATTTTATTGTCTTTATATGGGGGTTTACAGCTATCTTGGGTAAGCTCATAACCTTAGATTCCCTGCCATTGGTTTGGACACGAATGGGCCTTGCAACACTATTTATTTCACTTTATCTCTACTTTTCTAAATTCAGTATTAAAGTTTCAAAGCAAACATTCTTTTTATTATTGTTAGGCGGTATAGTAGTGGCCTTACATTGGGTAACCTTTTTTCTGGCAATTAAAGTTTCTACGGTATCCGTTGCTTTGGCCATGATGTCAACAGGAGCATTTTTTACGGCGCTGATGGAGCCGTTTTGGTACAAACGCAATATCATTTCTTATGAAATAATTTTTGGCCTTTTGGTGATTGTAGGTCTGTATTTAATTTTTAAGGTAGAGACACAATACGTGTATGGAATGGTCATTGCTTTGGTGTCCGCATTTTTGGCCGCAGTGTTCTCCCTTATTAACGGTAAATTGGTACAAACGCATAAGCCATCCGTTATTTCCTTTTATGAACTAGGAATAGGCGTACTTTTTTTAAGTCTTGTTTTACTACTAAAAGGAGATTTTAATATGTCCCTAATTCAATTGAACGGCACAGATTGGATTTATCTGTTAATTCTTGCCATACTTTGTACAGCATATGCTTTTATAGCATCGGTAAAGATAATGAAGGTGCTAACTCCTTATACGGTTATGTTGACTACAAATTTGGAGCCGGTCTACGGTATTTTATTGGCCTGGTTTATCTTTGGAGCAGAGGAAGAAATGAAACCAATGTTCTATGTTGGGGCCATGATTATTCTTTTAACGGTGATTGCAAACGGTATTTTAAAACAAAGGGCAAATATTAAAAAAAGGGTACCCAAAATTTAGGTTTTAAAGTTTTATCTTTGGCCTGACAACTAATGAAACTTTATTGAAATATGGAATATTTGGATTTTGAGCTTCCTATTAAAGAATTGGAAGAACAATTGGACAAGTGCATGATAATTGGCGAAGAAAGTGATGTAGACGTAACAGAAACTTGTAAGCAGATAGAGAAAAAACTTGCGGACACTAGAAAAGAAATATATAAAAATCTTACTGCGTGGCAGCGAGTTCAACTTTCAAGACACCCAAATAGACCCTATACTCTAGATTATATTAAGGCCATTTGTGGGGATACTTTTTTAGAGCTGCATGGGGACCGTAATGTTAAGGATGATAAGGCTATGATAGGTGGTCTTGGAAAAATCAATGATCAAAGTTTTATGTTCATTGGTCAACAAAAAGGATACAATACAAAAACACGCCAATACCGTAATTTTGGTATGGCCAATCCGGAAGGGTATAGGAAAGCACTAAGATTAATGAAATCTGCAGAAAAATTCCAAGTACCTGTAGTGTGTTTTGTAGATACTCCCGGTGCATACCCGGGTATAGAGGCAGAAGAACGTGGTCAAGGTGAGGCAATTGCACGCAACATTTTGGAAATGACCCGCCTAAAAGTTCCCATTATTGTCGTAATTATAGGTGAAGGGGCTTCCGGTGGTGCATTGGGCATTGGTGTAGGTGATAAAGTACTTATGTTGGAGAATACTTGGTATTCGGTAATTTCACCAGAATCTTGCTCGTCAATCCTATGGAGAAGTTGGGAATATAAGGAAAGAGCGGCAGAAGCACTTAAGTTGACGGCCACTGATATGAAAAAGTTGAAGCTGATTGATGAAATCGTTAGGGAGCCAGCAGGTGGTGCACATGCAAATAGAGATAAAACATTTGATACCGTTAAAAATAAAATTGCCTCTCATTTTGAACAATTGCAAAAGTTATCACCAAAAGAATTGGTAAATCAACGAATGGAAAAATATGCCCAGATGGGTGTTTTCAACGGCTAATCTGCAATTTAGGCATCTTAAAAATATACCGAGGATTTTATTCCTCGGTTTTTTTATCTTATCAACAGAAATTTGTAATTTATTAACAAGCAATTGTTAGTCAACTGTGAACATCGTAATGACGATTTTTAAGGTTAACTAAAGGTTAATTGTATATTTTCGTACTATGGAGAACACTAAACCTGTTGTTGGTCGTAAGATTGACAAATCTACTATTATTAATCTCGAGAGAGGTAAAATTCCACCACAAGCTGTTGATTTAGAGGAGGTTGTATTGGGTGCAATGATGATAGATAAAAAAGGTGTGGATGAAGTAATAGATATTTTGCATCCAGATGTTTTTTACAAGGACGCGCATCGCTTTATTTACGAAGCCATTTTTATTTTATTCGAAGAATCACAACCCGTGGATTTATTAACCGTTTCTTCACAACTTAAGAAGGCGGGGAAATTAGAAGCTTGTGGGGGTGATTTTTATTTGATAAAACTAACCCAGAAAGTAGCATCATCTGCCCATATTGAATTTCATGCACGTATTATTTTGCAGAAATTTATACAGCGTAGCCTAATCAAAATTTCTGGAGAAATCATTGAGGAAGCCTACGATGAAAGTACAGATGTTTTTAGTTTGTTGGATGCTGCGGAATCTAAGCTATATGATGTTACCCAAGGAAACTTAAAACGTTCTGCGGAAACTGCCCAGGATTTGGTCATCCAGGCAAAAAAACGGATTGAGGAAATAGCGGGTAAAGAAGGAATGAGCGGTATTCCTTCCGGTTTTGATAAGTTAGATAAACTTACCTCTGGTTGGCAACCTAGTGATTTAATTATTGTGGCCGCAAGACCTGGTATGGGTAAAACAGCTTTAACGCTCTCTATGGCAAGAAATATGGCGGTAAATTCCAATACACCTGTTGCATTCTTTTCATTGGAGATGTCCTCGGTACAGCTAATTACGAGATTGATTTCATCGGAAACAGGCCTTTCTTCGGAAAAATTGAGAACCGGTAAACTGGAAAAACATGAGTGGGAACAACTGAACGTAAAAGTTAAGTCGCTGGAAAAAGCACCATTGTTCATTGATGATACACCATCGCTCTCCATTTTTGATTTAAGGGCAAAGGCCAGAAGGCTTGCTTCACAGCATGGTATTAAAATGATCATGATAGATTATTTGCAATTAATGACTGCCGGTGGATCACAAAAGGGAGGAAACCGTGAACAGGAAATTTCAACTATATCCAGGAACTTAAAGGCACTTGCAAAGGAACTTAATGTACCGGTAATTGCTTTATCACAGCTATCCCGTGCAGTAGAAACTCGTGGTGGTAGTAAACGACCAATACTATCGGATTTGAGGGAATCTGGTGCAATTGAGCAGGATGCAGATATTGTTTCCTTTATCTATAGGCCAGAATACTATAAAATTGAGGAATGGGATGATGAAGAGCACACCCCTACACAAGGACAAGCGGAATTTATAGTTGCCAAGCACAGAAACGGTGGCTTGGAAAATATTAGACTGAAATTTATTGGAAACCAAGGTAAGTTTGATAATCTAGATGATTTTGATTCTCCGTTTGAATTTCAATCCAAAATGAATGCAAATGAGGAAAATCCGTTTGTCACCAAAAATTTACCTAGTGCAGATGATGCCTTTGGTAGTAGCATGAACAATAATCCGGATTTTGATGAGGATAATGATGTTCCATTCTAATAGTTAATAAATCATAAAACAAAAAAGTCTTCGTTTAGAAGACTTTTTTGTTTTTATAACAATTCGTTTCACTAATTCAGCGTTATCTTAACTACCAAGGGTTTAACAAGTTCTTGATTATTCTACCTTATAATTTGCTCTATCTTTGAGTGAATGAAAAATAATATATGTCTAAAAGTATAACCTCAGTCTTTTTTCTTTTTCTATCCATGCAAATGTTTGCGTCATCGATTTTAATACCGATGGATGCCGACACCCAAAAAAACCATTTAAAAGCTTATGGTATTACCTATTGGGTATTGGCCAAACAACAAAAGGTACAATGGTTACTTAATTACCGCGGAGGTTCCTTTTTGTTGCCAGATGGGGAAAGCATTAGAAAAGAATGTCAAATAAGGGGTGTTAGTTTCGAAATACTGTCCGATGGTCAGGCCAATTCTATCCTAGACGAAATAAGTAGTCCGGCAAAAAACCAAGATGCGGTAATACTAGAGAAAGCACCTAGGATAGCGGTATATTCCCCAAAAGATAACCAACCATGGGATGATGCGGTAACCATGGCATTAACGTATGCAGAAATACCTTATACCACCATTTATGATGAGGAAGTTTTAGGCGATAAACTGGCTTTGTATGATTGGCTTCATTTACATCACGAAGATTTTACAGGTCAATATGGTAAGTTTTATGGCGCATATAGGGCAACACCTTGGTATATAGAAGGAAAGAAAAATGCAGAAAAATTAGCTAAGAAATTAGGTTTTGATAAGGTTTCCGAAGAGAAAAGGGCCGTGGCATTAAAAATTAGAAACTATGTGATCGGTGGTGGTTTTATGTTTGCTATGTGTTCTGCTACGGATAGTTTTGACATTGCCTTGGCAGCGGACGGAATTGATATTGTAGAACCCATGTTTGACGGTGATGCCTCTGACCCTAATTACCAAGCCAGTTTAGATTTTGGAAAAACCTTTGCTTTTACCGATTTTATTTTGGAGCGTAGTCCTTTAAAGTATGAGTTTTCATCAATTGATATGACCACGAAGAGGGGAAATGTGCCTAAGGAATCGGATTATTTTTCACTGATGGATTTTTCTGCAAAATGGGATCCCGTTCCTACAATGCTATGTCAGAACCATACGTCTTTGGTAAAAGGTTTTATGGGCCAGACAACGGCTTTTACACGAAGTCAAATTAAACCTACGGTTATGGTTTTGGGTGAAAACAAAATCAATGAAGAGGCGCGGTATATTCACGGAATCAAAGGAAAAGGTTTTTTTACGTTTTATGGTGGCCATGATCCAGAGGATTATCAACATAGGGTAGGGGACCCTAAAACGGAGTTGGAATTACACCCTACTTCACCGGGATACCGTTTAATTTTGAATAATGTGCTATTTCCAGCAGCTAAGAAAAAGAAGCAAAAAACATAGGATTATGTTTCGATATATAAAAAACCGTTGTCAATAGATTTGACAACGGTTTTTTGTTTAAGTAATCTTTTAAAAGATTAATATTTTATGAGGAAATCTAGAATACCCCTATAAAGTGACTTCCGGTTGTGTTTACAAGCTCGGCACCTTTGGTTACTGCACCAGTTTCAGTATCTACAACATAGATATTACCATTTTCCCCAACAGCACCTTGTGTAAGGTATATTTCTGTACCTTCAACCACAAAACCTTGATATTGGAACAGGTAGAAATCTGGATCATAAGGAATATCTTCAATTTTTACCGCTGTTCTTGCATTAAGGTCAACCAATGCAAAAAATCCTTGAGCTCCGGCAACACCTTCTGCAGATCCGTCATGACGGTAAGCTAATACTGCTTTTCCATTAGCAGCAGGTCTCCAAGCAAGAATGTAAGCACCTTCTACACCCAATGCATCGTCTAAATTGAAATCATAAGAATCGTCATATTCATTATCGGCATCAATCTTTAAGATATGAGACCCCTCAGGATCGCCTTGGTTGGCTTGGTAAACACTACCATTGTATTCAAAAGAATTAATGCTACGGTAACCGTTCGTATTTCCATGACCAACAGCAGATGTTATAACTGTAGGATTTAATAATGAAGGATAATCTAAAACAATGGTCTTAGAACCTAAAATTTCCCCATCTCTATCTGTTTCAGCAGTAGCTGGGTCAACCTTACTAACTCTTGCGCCAATGTATAATTTGTCTCCTGCGGCATTTAATGTTGGCATGTCAATTCTAGAAATGTAATATCCTGCAGCTTCTTCTTCAGCGCTTAACGGAACACTGTGTTCCTGAAATTCTATAATTGATGAATTTACCAGGTCTAACGTAACAACACCAATTGTAGCTTCTGTACGCGTGTAGTTATCATTTTCATCAAATTCATTTTCAGTATCTACATATACGGCAGCACCGGTTTGGTCACCATCAAATAATTTTATCCATCTTGGAGCTGTACCTACATAAGGGGCTATACTGACTTCTGATCCTGTAGGTGTAAAATCTTGTCCGCCTTCAACAGTATACTTGGTATAGTTTCCACCGGTATCACCGGCATAACTTATATTAAAAATGGTGTTTCCGTCCTCAGAGGATTGTAATCTGGCAGTTCTGTTAGAGGGTGCTATAAATCCATTTTCAAAAGGGGAAATTGAAACAGAAGGGTTTTTAGCATCTACACTAGTTACAGAGTAAATTAATGTACCACCATTACCATCTCCTGGATTTTCTCCCATTTTTGCACCAGCTACGGTAATCCATCTTGGTTCTTCTTCAGATGGTTCTTCGGTATCCGGCTCTTCTGTATCCGGGTCTGGAGCAACTACAGTATCGTCTTCATTGCTACATGCGGTCATTAGACCAGCAGTTAAGATAACCGCAGCAAATGTTTTAAGATTTAGAATAGTTCTTTTCATTTTTCGTTATTTATTTAAAGATTAAAATTTATTAATTGCGTAATTTAATTTCAGATAAAAAGCTCTTCCTGGTTTCTGTACAGAAAGATTATCATACACAGGCTCGTCAAATAGATTTTTTATATCAAAACTTACTACAAACCTGTTGTTGGGGAACGCATAGCTAAACCCAATGTCTTGTGATAATTGTTGTGGAACTTTAAAAAATTCATCGCCTACAACGCCTTCTTCTTGCTGTGCTATGAATGAAAATTCATCTGTGAAATACACATTGTAAAACGCGTTTAGTCTAGATTTTTTTTGAATAAGGTTTTTAAAGGTATAACGTAAACCACCGTTCATAGTAAAAAATGGAGTGTTGGGCACATCAATTTCCATACCTTGGTTTTCAATTTGTAAGTCGAACTTTGAAATATTGAAGTTGAGACCAAAATTGTTATTGTACACGTAATTTAGTTGTGCATCTATTCCTTTGGATGTACCACTGCCTTGATTAACATAAACTATTAATTCATCATCTACATTTAAAGACGTTTCTATAGGTAAACCAATTCTATCTTTAATATTTCTTGTAAAGACATTGGTAGAAATGGTAAATGAATGTCTTTTGATATTAAAATTTCCAAACCTAAAACCTAGATTGTAATTGTTACTACTTTCAGGGTCAATACTGGAGTTCGCTACTACATTATCTCCGTCATTACCAAATATTTCAGTTTCATTAGGTAGGCGTATTGCTTTTTCTGCGGAGGTTAAAAGGGTGACGTTCGGCACAATTTCATAAGATGCCGCAAACCCATAACCGTTGTATTTTTTATTGCTACTGACAATTTCGTCTACAATAACATCATTTCCGTTTTCATCGGTTTCTATTGCAGGGTCAACACTAGTTGTTTTTTGTTGGTAATGCTTTCCAAATAAACTTGTTTTCAATCTATCGTCAAAGGCGGATAATTCGTAGGTAAGGGAATAGATGTTTTTTTTCAAATCTCTAGTGCCTACAAAAGTATTTTCCAATACAGATCTAAGGGCATCACTATCTTCTCTATCAATATAACTGTGTACATGGTTGGCAGATAGGGTATGATGGTCATTAATGGCGTAGGAAACCCCTGTTCTTATAGAGGCCACATTTCTTTTTATTTTTGCCAATGTTGGTCCGCCTTCTTGTTGTGAGCGCCATGTATATTGATATTCATTCCCTCTAAAATCAATAGCACGTTCACCGTACCAACTGTATGCCCATGATACCGTATCATTAACGGCACGGTTTCTTTTTCCATATAGACCATTAATGTTTACATCTAGCCCTTTGGTGAATAAATCTTTCTTTTGATACGTTAGGCTACCAAGTAGGGCGTCAGATTCTAAAAATCTACCTTTATAGGGTGTTATGGTCATAAATGCACCATGTTGCACTTCTTTATAATCATCCGATCCGGTAATGCCAACAAAAAATTGGTCTGCCCATGTAACATCTGTAAAGCCTATTTCTGCTCTTCCTCCGGTTGATCTGTAGGCATCATTGAACCTTCTTGCAGTAATTGATGTTTGTTGGCCTCCTAACCCTGTTACCTTTACACTACGACCGGAAACTTTGTAATCATTATCGGAATAGTTGTGAAATAGGGAAGCTTTGACTGTAAACCCAGATTTTTCAAAACGGTAAAGGCCGTTTGCACTAGCTTGTAGCGTGTTAAATGACCCGTAGGATACAGATGCATTGAAATTGGTTTTTGCATCATTATGCAGTATGATATTGATTGCTCCTCCCAATGCATCATCTGCCAAATGCCCCGGTACAACCCCTTTGTATACTTCAATGTTTTTTATCATTGAAGGAGGAATGCTGTTAAGATTGAACGAATTTCCGTAGGTTGAGATAGGTATGCCGTCAATAAATATTCTAACCGCGTTTCCAGATAAACCATTTAAGCTATAGGTTACTTCAGAACCCAAACCTCCATTTTGCCTTATTTTTACCCCAACGGTGGTGTTCAATAATTCGTTTGTTTGAATATTTCTTAAGCTGGCTTCTTCCGTTTTTATGGCATTTACGGCAAAACCTTTGGTTTCTATCTGTGTTTCTTTAGACTTTCCGTTAACATTGACTTCATCTAAATTTTCAACGCTCTCCTGTAAAGAGAAATTGACCGTTATATTCCTAGAGTCTTCGCTAATTTCAATAGCTTTTGATTGTGTGGTGTAACCTATGAAAGAGACAACGACATTGAATTTTCCTTGGGGAACATTATCGATTGTAAATTGTCCATTATTGTTCGTTAGTACCCCTAACTTTGATCCTTCAATTAAAACACTTGCAAATGGCAAGGGAGAGCCAGATTGGTCTTTAACGGTTCCTGAAACTGAATTCAAAACAACTTGAGAATGAGCAGCTACGAACAATAAAAGAAATATAACGGTATAGTAATTTTTCATTTGATAAAAAAGGTGACTATATTTATTAAGATTTAGTCTAAATAAATTAGTTTTGCAAATCTAAAACACGAATGTTCGGTGTAGTACCGTGAAAAGAATTTTTACATACGCATAAGGAAGTAATGATAAAAGGCAGCGAAAATGTTAAGAGACCTGTACTACATAAAAATATATGTACCAAAGACTTATTTAGGCGCTCTTATATAAATAATACGGTACAATACAACACCGTAGAAGTCTCCAATAAAGATGAAATAGCTTTTATAACCGGTATAGATTTTACTAAGAATAAATTACTTTTTGAGTTTGATTCTGAAATCCGGGTAAAGAGTGATGACCATTTAATAAAATTTCATTTTAGTTTAGAAGGGGAGTACTCTTATCAACCCTTAAGCCATATTAAATATTTGGTGCAGATACCTGAAAATCATTGTAATATGTTCTATTACCCATCCACTGAGGGTAGGGATATATTTTTTAAAAGTAACATTAAAGTTTTTGAGATATATGTAAAGCCAAAATTATTACAGAAACTTTTAGGTACTGATTTTGCTAACGGATTTGGTAAGTTACAAGATGCAATAGCCAATTCAAATTCCTTTGTTCTATGGGATAAAAGTAAATTTATACCTCCCCAGATACGAAGTTACATCAATGATATAATTCAATGTCCTTATACGGGTCAAGTCAGAAAAAAATACCTGGAAAGTAAATTAACTGTGTTATTGATTGATTTTTTAATGGGAAGGCATACGGCCAAAATCTCAAAGAACAACGTTAAGTTGCTTAATTCTGATTACTTAGCTCTGGTAAAGGTAGAGGCGCATATTCGAAAAAATTTAAAGGAGCCACTTAAAATTTTGGATTTAGCTGATATAGCCGGATTTAATACTACAAAATTAAAAAGAGATTTCAAGAAGGTATACGGTATGCCGGTATTTAAATATATTACTGCCTTGCGTATGGAATATGCTAAAAGTCTCATTACCCAAGACGGCGTTTCTATTGCCCATGCGGCTTATGAGGTAGGCTACGCAAACCCGCAACATTTTACAACGGCCTTTAAAAGGACAATGGGCTATTTGCCCAGTGAACTTAAACCGGCCGTGGAATAAAAGATTAATATTTTGTCAATATTGAATGTGTCAGTCGGGTTAGACCAATAATTTTAAAATGTGCTCTACACCGTCCTCATCATTACTTAGGGTGCTATAGGTTGCTGTTTTTTTAACGTTAGGGTGTGCATTGGCCATGGCGAAACCATAGTCGGATAAAGCAAGCATTTCCAAATCATTGTTGTAATCACCAAAAACAAGTAATTCGTCTGATTTAATTTGGTAGGTATTCATCAGTTTTTGTAGCGCAAAACCTTTATGGGCATTGTTGCTAGAAATATCTAACCAATTTTCTCCTGAGACTTTTACCTTTAGATTTTTTTCAAAATGTTTTACAAATGGATATATATGTTCTTCTGAACTATCAAAATGGTAAATGGCAATTTTTATGATTTCTGTATCTACATCCGTTAACTTATCCAAAATTTCAAAATCGGTGTAATATTCTTTAAGTTTCTGTGTAAATTCTATTGAATTTCCGGAAGTATAAGCGGTGTATTTTCCACAAAGAACCGCATGAATATTTGGTACTTGGTCAAGAGTATTTAAAATTTCGGTAATGTGATTATGTTGTAGCGGGGTAGTTAGTAATTCTGTTTCTTGTTTTTTTGCAAATCCTCCGTTTTCCGCTATAACAATGATATCATCCTTTATTGGTTGCAGTTTTTCTATAATACTGTTATACTGTCTTCCGCTAGCGGCAACAAAAATAATTCCTTTGGATTTTAGCTTTTCAAATAAAGTAAAAAACTGGTCGCTAACGGTATGGTCAGAATTTAAAAGGGTGCCATCCATATCTGTTACCACCATTTTAATCTTTGAAAAATCCATTCATTATATATTTAAATACAAAGATATTTCATGTAAGTTTAGAAATTGAACGAATACCAAAAGTTTTACGCTTTAATGATATAAAAGAATTATGAAACTGTTTCAAAAAGAATTGACTTTACCGGCCTATAAAAGAGGCTATCATATTATTACTCAAAATATTATCAATACGATGCCGGAGATTAAGCAAATAGACCAGGGTTTTATCCAAGTATTTATAAAACATACATCGGCTAGTTTAACAATTAATGAAAATGCAGATCCCACCGTTCGTGAAGATTTTGAAACGCATTTGAACATTGTGGTGCCGGAAAATGCTCCGTACTATAAACACGATTATGAAGGTTCAGATGATATGCCGGCCCACATCAAGGCATCTTTAATGGGGGCGTCAGTGCAATTACCAATAACTAACGGTAAACTTAATATTGGTATTTGGCAGGGCATTTATCTCTGTGAGCATAGGAACTATGCTTCCGGTAGAAACTTGGTCATGACTGTGTGGGGAGAATAGTTTTTTTGTTAACTTGAAAAGATAAAAATAGATTTATGACTACAGAGGAATCAATCCTGAATAAAATACAGATATTAATAACCAATCATTTTGCCAATCCTGAAATGGCCTTTAATTTTTTTGATGAAGATGATGATCAAAAACTGACAAAGAAAGAAATTGTACAATTATTAAAGGAGGCAGAAATTAGTGGGTTTTTACGTGGAATAGTTTCTTCCAAACTTATAGAGGGGTATGATAAAAATGGCGATGAGCTTATTGATTGGCAAGAGTTTAAAGCGGCCATAGCTAAAATTAAAAAATCCGATTCGTAAGAATCGGATTTTTCAAAAAGTGAGATTGTTATTAATTTATTTTACCTGATCTACAACCGCCTTAAAGGCATCTGGGTGGTTCATTGCTAAATCTGCAAGAACTTTTCTGTTAAGTTCTATATTATTAGCTTTTACTTTCCCCATAAATTGAGAGTAGGACATTCCATGTTGTCTGGCACCTGCATTAATACGGGTAATCCATAATGAACGGAATGTTCTTTTCTTATTTCTTCGGTCTCTATAAGCATATAACATTGCTTTTTCAACCGCGTTTTTAGCTACTGTCCAAACGTTTTTACGTCTTCCAAAGTAACCTTTGGCTTGCTTCATCACCTTTTTTCTTCTGGCTCTTGAAGCTACTGCATTTACTGATCTTGGCATTTTCTTAAATTTGTTTTTGTAGTAGGCGCCCTTTATATTTTAAGGAACTTTTATTGCCTAACTCCATGGTTAATAATTTTACCTTGTTAAAGAACTTAAATTACTTTAAACGTAATTGTTCTTTAATGCTGTTAACGTCATGTTGGTGAACCAATGTATCATGAGTTAAAGCAAGCTTACGCTTTTTGGACTTTTTCGTTAGAATGTGACTCTTAAAGGCGTGCTTTCTTTTAATTTTACCGGTACCTGTAAGCTTAAAACGCTTCTTGGCACTGGATTTAGTTTTCTGTTTAGGCATTTTCCTAATTTATTTAATTATCTCACTTTGCATGCTAAACGCTACTTACAATGCAAGTAGCGCTCAGTATTTTTTATAGTTTCGGTTTTTTTAATATAAACCGATTCAATATCATTATTTTCCTTTGGACTTTGGAGCTATGAACATGGTCATTCGCTTACCTTCCAATTTTGGCATTTGTTCTACCTTGCCCAATTCTTCCAATTCAGAAGCTAATCTTAATAATAAAATTTCTCCTTGGTCTTTATAAACTATAGAACGACCTTTAAAGAAAACATACGCTTTTAATTTTGCTCCTTCCTTTAGGAATTTTTCCGCATGCTTCTTCTTAAACTCATAATCATGGTCATCCGTATTAGGTCCAAACCTTATCTCTTTAACGACAACTTTAGAAGCTTTCGCTTTCATTGCCTTGTCTCTTTTCTTTTGTTCGTATAAAAACTTTTTATACTCCATAATTTTACAAACAGGAGGGTCTGCTTTTGGGGATATCTCCACCAAATCCAAACCTAATTCTTCTGCTTTCTCAAGAGCCTGAGGAAAAGGATATACACCTACTTCAACATTGTCACCTACCAACCTAACTTTAGGGGCCGTAATCTTTTCATTAATATTATGGGGATTCTTATTTTCCCTTCTAGGTTGTGGTCTAAATCTTTTACGTATTGCTATGACTTAAATATTTTTAGTTAAACTTTATTCTTTAAACGACTTTAAGGTACTATTTATTTCTTTGTTAACCAAGTCTGTAAACATAGTAACGCTGATTGCTCCTAAATCTTCACCTCCATGTTTTCTTACGGAAATGGTATTTGCAGCTTCGTCGCTTTCCCCTACAATTAGCATAAACGGCACTTTGCTCATTTCTGCTTCTCGTATTTTTTTACCGATGGTTTCATTTCTACTATCGATAAGGGCGCGAATTTCGTTATTTTCTAGGGATTTTAAAACTTTTTCAGCATATATTTCATGTTTCTCGCTAACAGGAAGAATTATAGCTTGTTCTGGGGTTAACCATAATGGGAAATTTCCTCCAGTATGCTCTAATAATAATGCTATAAATCTTTCCATACTTCCAAATGGCGCCCTATGAATCATTACTGGTCTATGTAGCTCATTGTCACTACCTTTATAGGTAAGGTCAAATCGTTCTGGTAAGTTGTAATCTACCTGTATGGTACCTAACTGCCATTGTCTTCCTAAGGCGTCTTTTACCATGAAATCCAATTTCGGACCGTAAAAAGCAGCTTCACCTGGTTCTACGATAAAATCCAATCCTTTTTCTTTCGCAGCATTGATTATTGCCTGTTCTGCTTTTTCCCAATTTTCAACGGAGCCTATATACTTGTCCGGGTTATCCAAATCACGAACCGATACTTGGGCCGTAAAGTTTTCAAAACCTAATGAACCTAATACATATAAGGATAGGTCAATTACATTTTTGAACTCTTCATCTAATTGCTCAGGTGTACAGAAAATATGTGCATCATCCTGAGTAAATCCTCGTACACGTGTTAATCCGTGTAATTCACCACTTTGCTCATATCTATAAACTGTTCCAAACTCTGCAAAACGCTTGGGCAATTCTCTATAGCTGAACGGTTTTGAATTGTATATTTCACAGTGATGGGGGCAGTTCATTGGTTTCAACAAAAATTCCTCGTCTTCTTTTGGGGTGTGTATAGGTTGAAAACTGTCTTCTCCATATTTTGCATAGTGGCCAGAGGTAACATACAATTCTTTTTGTCCTATATGTGGGGTAACCACCATTTCATAACCCGCTTTTTTCTGTGCTTTCTTTAAAAAGTTTTCAAGTCGCTCTCGTAAAGCGGCACCTTTTGGTAACCATAGTGGTAAACCTTGACCAACTTTTGGTGAAAAGGTAAATAATTCCAATTCTTTACCTAGTTTTCTATGGTCTCGTTTTTTTGCTTCTTCCAAAAGCGCTAAGTATTCAGTAAGCTCTTTTTGTTTAGGAAAAGAGATCCCATATATACGGGTAAGTTGAGTATTGTTTTCGTTGCCTCTCCAATATGCACCTGCCACACTTAGAATTTTAATGGCTTTTACAATGCCCGTGTTAGGTATGTGTCCGCCTCTACATAAATCTGTAAATGTATCGTGATCACAAAATGTTATGGTGCCATCTTCAAGATTTTCAATTAATTCAACCTTGTATTCATTGCCTTGTTCTTTATAAAAGGAAAGAGCGTCTGCTTTTGATACCGCTCTCATTTTATAATCATGTTTTCCACGGGCTATTTCCAAGGCTTTCTTTTCTATTGAGGCAAAATCTTTTTCTGATATGGAGCCATTAGGTAAATCAACATCATAATAGAATCCATTTTCAATTGCAGGTCCTATAGTTAATTTAACGCCTGGGTATAACTCTTCAATAGCCTGCGCTACAATATGTGAAGTGGAATGCCAAAAAGCTGTCTTCCCTTCCTTATCGTTCCAAGTATAAAGGACCAAACTGCCATCTGACTCTAGAGGGGTTGTGGTTTCAACGGTGGTATTATTGAATTTTGCCGAAATAACATTACGGGCCAAACCTTCGCTAATGCTTTTGGCTACTGCCATTGGTGTTGTGCCTTGTTCAAATTCCTTAACTGAGCCATCTGGCAATGTAATCTTGATCATGTAGTGTAAATATTTTCAGGTACCAAAGATACTATGTTGTATTCATGTCCACAATAGTATAAGGTTATGTTTTGGCGATACTATCTATACGGTTGTCTATTTTGTATAGGGGGGATAACACCTTAATTATATAGGTAGGGCTTTTAAGTCTATAGGAGTAGATTATTTTTACGGCTGTTTTGGTATGATGCAACTTTTTTTATCCTGTAAGTGATGTATAAGGTTAGGTATTATAGGTTGATGAACATGTTAATGGTGATTTTGTGCAAAATGGCCTGATGTTGAGGTCAATTTTCAATTTCAAATTGATTTAAGCTATCATAAAGCGGTTATAATTGTTTGATTCATTTAGTTGATTTACTGGCCTAGTCTGGAATTTCTTTTCCTAGTGGGCAATGGACCTTTTTCCAACCTGTTGTGTTTATGTAAGTTAGCTCGCCGTTAAGCGGACCGGTAAGGTGTAATCTTCGGGCTGTCAACATGTTATGTGTTTTTCCGGTTTCCGTTATATTTTTTGTGATGGTAAAGTTCAGTAAATCAGCGGGGTAGATATGGGCTTAAAAAAATCGTCATTTTTTTTAAAAAAAGCCTTGCAGGTTTGGAAATAGGGTGTACATTTGCAGCCCGCTAACGATTAAGATTACGGTCTTGACAAGTGGCCGGGGCAAGTTCATAAAAATGTTGATTTAACGGGCCGGGAAATAAAATTTTATTTTTTTTCTCAAAGTAGTTGTCAGGTTAAAAAACAGTTGTATATTTGCACCCGCTTAGGGAAACACCTAAGGGAAAACGAAGCTAAGAAGTCGAAGGATTGAATGGCGGAGTGGATGGAAGTTCATTGAAATATTGTGGAGATTTAAGAATCGAGTTCAGGTGAGGACCTGGGCGAGAGGAACAAGAATTAAGAAACATACGAATATAGTATACCGCGAGGTATATATAATGAATTGAATCGAGAGTCGGGGCCGGGAAAGATTTTGGTTTCGTTGGGACGAATATATACAGAACAACGATGAAGAGTTTGATCCTGGCTCAGGATGAACGCTAGCGGCAGGCCTAACACATGCAAGTCGAGGGGCAGCGGGGAAAAGCTTGCTTTTCCGCCGGCGACCGGCGCACGGGTGCGCACCGCGTATGGAACCTGCCTTGTACAGGGGAATAGCCTTTGGAAACGAAGATTAATGCCCCATTGTACCATGATCCGGCATCGGGACATGGTTAAAGCCCTCGGGCGGTACGAGATGGCCATGCGTCCCATTAGCTGGTTGGTAAGGTAACGGCTTACCAAGGCTACGATGGGTAGGGGCCCTGAGAGGGGGATCCCCCACACTGGTACTGAGACACGGACCAGACTCCTACGGGAGGCAGCAGTGAGGAATATTGGACAATGGAGGAGACTCTGATCCAGCCATGCCGCGTGCAGGAAGAATGCCCTATGGGTAGTAAACTGCTTTTATACGGGAAGAAAAAGAGCTACGTGTAGCTTACTGACGGTACCGTAAGAATAAGGACCGGCTAACTCCGTGCCAGCAGCCGCGGTAATACGGAGGGTCCGAGCGTTATCCGGAATTATTGGGTTTAAAGGGTCCGTAGGCGGGCAGCTAAGTCAGGGGTGAAAGTTTGCAGCTCAACTGTAAAATTGCCTTTGATACTGGTTGTCTTGAGTTATAGTGAAGTTGCCGGAATATGTAGTGTAGCGGTGAAATGCATAGATATTACATAGAACACCGATTGCGAAGGCAGGTGACTAACTATCGACTGACGCTGATGGACGAAAGCGTGGGGAGCGAACAGGATTAGATACCCTGGTAGTCCACGCCGTAAACGATGGATACTAGCTGTCCGGGGCCTTGAGTCCTGGGCGGCCAAGCGAAAGTGATAAGTATCCCACCTGGGGAGTACGTTCGCAAGAATGAAACTCAAAGGAATTGACGGGGGCCCGCACAAGCGGTGGAGCATGTGGTTTAATTCGATGATACGCGAGGAACCTTACCAGGGCTTAAATGCATATTGACAGGGTCAGAGATGACTTTTCCTTCGGGCAATTTGCAAGGTGCTGCATGGTTGTCGTCAGCTCGTGCCGTGAGGTGTCAGGTTAAGTCCTATAACGAGCGCAACCCCTACCGTTAGTTGCCAGCATGTCATGATGGGGACTCTAACGGGACTGCCGGTGCAAACCGTGAGGAAGGTGGGGATGACGTCAAATCATCACGGCCCTTACGTCCTGGGCCACACACGTGCTACAATGGCAGGTACAGAGAGCAGCCACGTCGCAAGGCGGAGCGAATCTATAAAACCTGTCACAGTTCGGATCGGGGTCTGCAACTCGACCCCGTGAAGCTGGAATCGCTAGTAATCGGATATCAGCCATGATCCGGTGAATACGTTCCCGGGCCTTGTACACACCGCCCGTCAAGCCATGGAAGCCGGGAGTGCCTGAAGTCCGTCACCGTAAGGAGCGGCCTAGGGCAAGATCGGTAACTAGGGCTAAGTCGTAACAAGGTAGCCGTACCGGAAGGTGCGGCTGGAACACCTCCTTTCTAGAGATTGTCCTTTTAAGGACGGTCCCTGGCGAAACGAAGAATTGGAACCACGGTCCCGGTCTTTTGGTTTAATAACAGTTTCTTTAAATGAATGTTCGAATATGAGATCTCCATAATCATGATATATAAGTAATTGCTTTTTCGATAAGGTATTTATACTGGAAGGAAGGAGTAGGGACAGTCCCATAGCTCAGCTGGTTAGAGCGCTACACTGATAATGTAGAGGTCGGCAGTTCGAGTCTGCCTGGGACTACAAAAGGAAAGGGTGCCCGTTGGGCGTTACGTTCATATATTGAAATATTGAAGGAAATTTTAGAAGTTGGTTAAGACCAGTTTACAGTACGCAGTATGCGGTACGCAGTACAACAGCATAAAAACTGATTACTGTTTGCTGATCATCGGCAACTGGAACGGGGGATTAGCTCAGCTGGCTAGAGCGCCTGCCTTGCACGCAGGAGGTCATCGGTTCGACTCCGATATTCTCCACTGGGCGATGCCCAGGGATAATTTATTTTATCTCTAAGTATCGCGGATGAGAAAGATAGGTATTCAATTGCCTGTCGTGGCTCACGACAACGTTCATTGACATATTGGAACAGGAGGTAATACATTTAGGTGTATTATCGACTAAAAAAGAAAGAAACACGAATCTTTATTAAGTAAAGAGTACGAATTAAGAATAGAATAGATTAAAGATCTGGCGACAAGCTGGAAAAGGGCGTATGGGGAATGCCTAGGCTCTCAGAGGCGAAGAAGGACGTGATAAGCTGCGAAAAGCTACGGGGATCGGCACACACGATATGATCCGTAGATATCCGAATGGGGCAACCCACTATATTGAAGATATAGTATCCGCAAGGAGGCAAACCCGGGGAACTGAAACATCTAAGTACCCGGAGGAGGAGAAAACAAAAGTGATTCCGATAGTAGCGGCGAGCGAAATCGGATTAGTCCAAACCGTACATGTTCCGGCATGTGCGGGGTTGTAGGACCACGACATTCGAGGTGTAATGAACTAGAACGCTTTGGAAATAGCGACCATAGAGGGTGATAGTCCCGTATAGGCAAAGAGCATTAAGATAGTGGTATCCTGAGTAGTGCGGGGCACGTGAAACCCTGTATGAATCCGGCGGGACCATCCGCCAAGACTAAATACTCCTGAGAGACCGATAGTGAACCAGTACCGTGAGGGAAAGGTGAAAAGAACCGTGAATAACGGAGTGAAATAGATCCTGAAACCATACGCTTACAAGCGGTCGGAGCCCATATGGGTGACGGCGTGCCTTTTGCATAATGAGCCTACGAGTTACTTTTACTAGCAAGGTTAAGGACTTCAGGTCCGGAGCCGTAGCGAAAGCGAGTCTTAATAGGGCGCCATAGTTAGTAGTAGTAGACGCGAAACCGTGCGATCTACCCATGGGCAGGTTGAAGCTGTGGTAACACATAGTGGAGGACCGAACCCGTTGACGTTGAAAAGTCTTGGGATGACCTGTGGGTAGGGGTGAAAGGCCAATCAAGCTCGGAAATAGCTCGTACTCCCCGAAATGCATTTAGGTGCAGCGTGTAGATAGTTTTATAGAGGTAGAGCTACTGATTGGATGCGGGGGCTTCACCGCCTACCAATTCCTGACAAACTCCGAATGCTATAAAATGTTTCTGCGCAGTGAGGGCATGGGTGCTAAGGTCCATGTCCGAGAGGGAAAGAACCCAGATCACCGGCTAAGGTCCCAAAGTATATGCTAAGTTGATATAACGCGGTGGAACTGCATTGACAGCCAGGATGTTGGCTTGGAAGCAGCCATTCATTTAAAGAGTGCGTAACAGCTCACTGGTCGAGCGGTTCCGCATGGATAATAATCGGGCATAAGCATATCACCGAAGCCGTGACTTTGTATTTATACAAGGGGTAGGGGAGCATTGTAACAGCGTCGAAGGCGTACCTGCGAGGGATGCTGGAGCGGTTACAAACGAAAATGTAGGCATAAGTAACGATAATGCGGGCGAGAAACCCGCACGCCGAAAGACCAAGGTTTCCCCAGCTATGCTAATCAGCTGGGGGTCAGTCGGGACCTAACGCGAACCCGAAGGGGATAGTGGATGGACAACAGATTAATATTTCTGTACCTGCTCACGCTAAAAGTGACGGAGGCGAGAAGTTGGTGCGTACAGACGGAATTGTACGTTGAAGGGAGCGGTAACGCCCCGATAGTACACCGAGGCCACGGCCAAGGTGATAATCCAGCATATCGACTTCCAAGAAAAGCGAGTGAAGCAGCCCGTACCGTAAACCGACACAGGTGGTTGGGATGAGTATTCTAAGGCGCTCGAGAGATTCATGGCTAAGGAACTAGGCAAAATAGACCCGTAACTTCGGGAGAAGGGTCGCCCCCTTATGGGGGGCCGCAGTGAAGAGGTCCAGGCGACTGTTTATCAAAAACACAGGGCTCTGCAAAATCGAAAGATGACGTATAGGGCCTGACACCTGCCCGGTGCTGGAAGGTTAAGAGGAGATGTCAGCTTCGGCGAAGCATTGAATTGAAGCCCCAGTAAACGGCGGCCGTAACTATAACGGTCCTAAGGTAGCGAAATTCCTTGTCGGGTAAGTTCCGACCTGCACGAATGGTGCAACGATCTGGACACTGTCTCGGCCATGAGCTCGGTGAAATTGTAGTATCGGTGAAGATGCCGGTTACCCGCAGTGGGACGAAAAGACCCCGTGCACCTTTACTATAGCTTCGTATTGACCTTGGTCAAGCAATGTGTAGGATAGCTGGGAGACTTTGAAGCCGCATCGCCAGGTGTGGTGGAGTCATTGTTGAAATACCAGCCTTTGCTTGTCCGGGGCCTAACCCTCTTACGAGGGAACAGTGCGTGGTGGGTAGTTTGACTGGGGTGGTCGCCTCCAAAAGAGTAACGGAGGCTTCTAAAGGTGCCCTCAATACGGTTGGCAATCGTGTGTAGAGTGCAATGGCACAAGGGCGCTTGACTGGGAGACATACAGGTCGATCAGGTTGGAAACAAGAGCATAGTGATCCGGTGGTTCCGCATGGAAGGGCCATCGCTCAAAGGATAAAAGGTACGCCGGGGATAACAGGCTGATCTCCCCCAAGAGCTCATATCGACGGGGGGGTTTGGCACCTCGATGTCGGCTCGTCACATCCTGGGGCTGGAGAAGGTCCCAAGGGTTGGGCTGTTCGCCCATTAAAGTGGCACGCGAGCTGGGTTCAGAACGTCGTGAGACAGTTCGGTCTCTATCTACTGCGGGCGTTAGAAATTTGAGTGGATCTGACTCTAGTACGAGAGGACCGAGTTGGACCGACCGCTGGTGCACCAGTTGTTCCGCCAGGAGCATCGCTGGGTAGCTATGTCGGGATGGGATAAGCGCTGAAAGCATATAAGCGCGAAACCCGCCACAAGATGAGATTTCTTTAAAGGGCCGTGGGAGATGACCACGTCGATAGGCTATAGGTGGAAGGGCGGTAACGTCCGTAGCCGAGTAGTACTAATTGCCCGTCAGGCTTGCGCATACGCTCGTCCCGTTCCTATGAACGGGGCGGACGACGATCTTTAACCTCTTTCTTTTTATACCGAAACATACTTTTATATTATAAGTGCTTCTTTCCTTTTTGGGATCCTGTTCCATTGATGTCAACGATATTGCGGCGAAGGCCGCGGTCGGGAATCCCCGATCCAAAACTTAGGTGGCCATGGCGACGGGGCCCACCCCTTACCATTCCGAACAGGGAAGTTAAGACCGTTTGCGCCGATGGTACTGCTATACCAAGTGGGAGAGTAGGTAGCCGCCTTTTTCGAAAGCCCCTTACAGTAATGTAAGGGGCTTTTTTTATGGAATATATTTTGGTTCAATGAATCTTTCCATAATTTTAATAGTATTAAAAGACTAATTCAAAATTCATATGCCATCTCTAAAATTATTGGATAAAGAGGAAAGGTTTAATGCAATTTCCCACGGTTTGGGTGCCGTATTGGCGTTGGTAGGTATGTTGGTATTAGTTGCCAATAACACCAATAAATCTGCATATGCAACCTTTGGTATCCTTATTTATAGTGTCTCATTAATAAGTATGTTGATGGTTTCAACTGTTTATCATGCTATTAGTGCAAGGGTTTGGAAGTTACGCATGAGAATTTTGGATCATATAAATATTTATTATCTCATAGCAGGTACATTTACTCCTGTGGCATTGATAACATTGGTAGATGGAAATGGATGGCTTATTTTCTTTACCGTATGGGGTATTGCCGCTATTGGGACTATATTAAAATTATTTTTTACCGGTAAATTTGAAATAATTTCTTTGTTATTGTACCTAGCAATGGGTTGGTTAATAGTATTTGATTTTCAAAATTTAGTTGATAATATTTCTAATATGGGAATGCAATTACTTATGCTAGGCGGGCTTTTCTATACCATTG